>JACOYR010000004.1 GCA_016181765.1 Parcubacteria group bacterium
CGTGTTCCTGGTCAACTCCCAGGCAACGTTCGGAACGAGCGCAACCTTCAACTCAATCCTCACGGTCAACGGAGCCGCAACCCTTGCCTCCACATTGGCCGTGACCGGAGCCTCCACGCTCACCGGCAATACGAGCATCGGCGGCACCTTAACCGTGGCAGGAGCTTCCACGTTCACCGGAGCCGCAACTTTCAACTCAACGCTCGCGCTCAATGGCGCCCTCACGGTTACTGCCTCGTCAACCTCAAGCATCACCACGTCAACCTCAACTGCCCTGGCTCTCATAAGCGAATCCGGCTCATCATCCACCACCCTGGCAATCTACCAGCAGGGAACCGGCAACATCCTGGATGCGTACGACGGGGTTAACAACGTGTTCACCATCCGGGACGGGGGAAACATCGGCTTTTCCACATCAACCCCAAGCTACCTCGCTGACATAGACGGCTCCCTGCGGGTGGGCATCCAGGGCGCAACATCAGACTACCTCTTCTACGCCAACACCGCCGCCAACCGCGTGGGTATAGGCACCTCCACGCCCTACGGCTTCTTCTCCATCAATCCACAGGGCGGCATCCCGTCATTCGTGATCGGCTCATCCACCACCCAGCTCATTGTCCTGGACTCGGGCAGGGTGGGCATCGGCACCACCACGCCTGAAAGCCTGCTCGCGGTTGCAGGATCCTCGTACCTTGGGGGCACGCTCTCGGTCAGAGACGCCACAACCCTCAACAATACCCTGGCTGTTGCTGATACAGCCACATTCGCCGCCAACATCAACGTCAACTCAACTACTGCCACATCAACCTTTGCCCATGGGGTTTCCATCCGCGGGGTATTAGGCGTTACGAGCGGCACATTCGGCCTGGGAACCGGCTCTGCCACCACCACCCTGACGAGCCTTGCCGGCAACCTCGGAATCGCCACCGCAAACCCTACGTTTCAGCTGGACGTAACCGGCAACGCCCGCTTCTCGTCATTGGTGGACGCCTCCTACTTTGTGGCCACCTCCACCACCGCCACCTCCACCTTTGCCGGGGGCCTGGCCGTGGACACCTCGGACTTTGTGGTTGACCCGGACTCGGGCCGGGTGGGCATTGGCACGGCTTCCCCGGTTTCCGTGTTCCACCTCCAGTCATCCGCTTCCTCGCCCCAGATCACCTTGGGCTATGACGCCACTAACTACTACACCACGGACATCTCATCCGCCGGCGAAGTGGCCTTTATCGCCTATGGCGGAAGCGGCGCCGGCTTCCTGTTCAGCGATGACGTGAACATCGCCACCACCACGGCCACCCAGTTCACCACCGGCTATGACACTGCCAATTATCTGGCTTTCCAGACCAATTCATCCGGCACCACCACCCTGGATGTCATGGGCGGACAATACGCCTCTCTGATTGTAGCTGACCCCTTGCGCATCGCCACCACCTCGGCCTTTGCTTTGGAAGTGCGGGACAGCGCCGGCACAGCCAACCTGCTTACGGTCAACACTTCCTCCAATCGCATCGGCGTCAACAATGCCTCGCCCGCCTTTACCCTGGATGTTACGGGCGATGCCCGATTCACCTCTCTGGTGGACGCCTCCTACTTTGTGGCCACCTCCACCACCGCCACCTCCACCTTTGCCGGCGGTTTGGCGGTAGATACCAGCGACTTTGTGGTTGACCCGGACTCGGGCCGGGTGGGTATTGGAGTGATAACGCCTTTGGGAAAGCTGCAAGTGGGAGATCGTTCGTCCGGGACGGGCGAGCCGACTTATCACGGCGATTTGATCATTCAGGGCAATCCTGTCTCCTCCGAGTCAACGGGTGGATTGGAATTCAAGCATTACGCCACGGACAGCGGCGGGGGCTGGAAGTTAACGTCAGTGGATAATACAACGAATGATTTTAATATCGCGAGCCGCCAAGGTTCAGCCGCCTGGACGGACAGGGTTACAATTCAAAACGCTGGCAACGTCGGCATCGGCACCTCAACTCCAGCCTACCTCGCGGACATTGACGGCGCATTCCGCGTGGGTGTCCAGGGCGGAACCACGGACTATCTGCTCTTTGCCAACACCGCCACCAACCGCGTGGGCATTGCCTCATCAACACCCTGGGGCTATTTGTCAGTCAATGCCCTGGGGGGCCAACCAGCCTTGGTGGTCGGCTCGTCCACGACCCAGTTTATTGTTGATAAAAACGGCAACGTCGGCATCGGGAGCACGACGCCGGCGTATAAGTTGGCTGTAAACGGCAATGTTGCTCTTGGCAACGGCAGTTCTAATGCCAATCTGGTAACCAATGGATCGGATTGGACCGGGGCTATCGGCACTACGCCTCCCACGGGTTGGACGGGCGGAGGTTCGGTTGGCCCAACCTGGGATATTGTCTCTGGCGGATTGAGGCTTACCGGAGGAAGCAGCGGAGCCGGATCAAACAGTCTAACGCAGTCAATTGCGGTTGTTGTTGGTGAGATATACAATTTCTCTGTGCAGTTGAAGAGAGGAACATCCGGATATACGACCTACAAACTTGGCACCACGAGTGGCGGAGCTGAATACAGCAGTAACTCGGACTACGGGACCAGCGACTTCACCACGTACACTTTCAGGTTTGTCGCCACAGCGGCCACTGCCTACGTCTTCATTGAACTGGGTGCGCCGACAGCAGGCAGCCAGACCGCTTTTGTTGATGAGGTTACGCTTACCCGCGAGTCACGGACATTCATTGATGGCAGGATGCTAGTAACCGCAGGCACCGCTTTACTGCCATCGGTTGCCGAGACCACGGACTACAACACAGGGGTCAACTGGCTCGGCAGTGACGCTCTTGCTTTAGTGACTGGCGGTGTCAGCAGAGTTCATATTGATTCAGCGGGCCTTGTCGGCATCGGGACGACGACCCCGCAGGGACTGCTGGCGGTTGAGCAGGGCACGGAAACCTACTCGTTGTACATCGGCAACCAGGGAAGCTCCACCCCGTCACTGGTGGTGCAGGGGGTGAACGGAAACGGCAACGTCGGCATCGGGACGACGGCGCCAACCAATGGAAAACTCGTCATTATTCCTAACACAGGCAACTATTCTGAACAATTTATTCTAAGTGGCATAGCGCCAAACTCTAATGTTGATGATATTATTCTTGGTTTTAACGCTTATGGTTCTGCTACAGCTCCCACAAGAGTTAATACCAGCAATTCTGCTTGGACGATAACGCCAAGAACAGCAAACAATGCTGACACCAACGCAAGTTTGTATATTACCTATCAAACAATTGCTGGAGTCAATTACTCACCTCTACAAATATCTGGGGGATTGGCGGCTGCCAATTCAGTAATTGCCTTGCAACAATCAGGCGGTAGCGTCGGCATCGGGACGACGACGCCGTGGGGACTCTTGGCCGTGAATCCGAACGGCGTGTCTGGTCCGGAGTTTGTGGTGGGATCGTCCACCAAGACCGATTTCATTGTGACGAATGCGGGCAACGTCGGCATCGGGACGACGGGGCCGACGTCGCCATTAGAAATAAAAAGTAGTATTAGTACAGCCACATTAGCTGATTACCCATTGTTATATCTTAGGTCCACTGCCAATGGAACGACAAATGTTGGTCCTGAAATTATTCTGGCGGGAGATATTCATGGAGATGGTACGAATAATGCAAACTTCGCCTCTATTCAGGGAATAAAAGAAAACGCAAGCGTTGATAACTATGCCACGGCGTTGCGTTTTGGTACGCGAATAAATGGTGGTTCTATGACGGAACAGATGCGAATTTCAAGCTCGGGCAACGTCGGCATCGGGACGACGGCGCCGGGCTCAATTGCTTCGTGGGGCGGCGATGCCTTAAATACAAATTTAAATGTGTATGATGGGACAAATGATGCAAGAATGGTTATACAAGGAACAACTGGTGCTCATTTGGACTTGGTAGATTTAGGAGGTGGCTCAAATGACAAATGGCTGAATTTTATTGTAGACGCTGGGATAGGTAAATTTGGTTCTTTACAAGACAATGCAGCCGGTTGGGTAGCGAATAACATCTTGGTTATGGATTTAGGCACCGGCAACGTCGGCATCGGGACGACGAGCCCAGCATCATTAAATGCTAGAGCACCTATTTTAGAGATTGCTTCAGGGGCTTCAGACTTACCTGGTTTAGTTTTAACAAGCGGGCATGCGACATACCCAGAAGATTGGGAAATACTGCTAAATGCTGTATCTACACCTGATAATGGAGCTGATTTCAATATCTATCAGGGAACAAACATGTATTTTAAGATACAACATGATACAGGCAACGTCGGCATCGGGACGACGACGCCAGATAAGTTGCTCGATGTTGCCGGTACGCTTGTTGTTGATGGAACATATGATTTATATTTAGGTAACGGCGGTTTATCATTATCTTTTAACAGAGACCCGGACGATGGTTCCATCAGTAATGGTGCCGCACATTCTTACCAGTTAAATCATACAGGGCTTTCCACGACCCCAGCCAGCGACTATTTGGCTTGGCAAGTATATGACGAGGCTGGCGTTGCGGTCACAACAAGTGCATTAGTAATAAATGGAGACGGCAACGTCGGCATCGGGACGACGGCGCCGGGAGTGAAAGTCGAGGCTAAAGTTATTGCCGATACCACAAATGGCGCGGTTGGATATATGAGACTTACCAGCGGTGGCGGCGCAAACCAACAGTGGGGCTACACGCTTGAGGATAATAATTATGGAATGATCAGGAAACGAGATGGAACTGGGGTTTTACGGACAACTCTGTATCTTCAGGGCGGTGGGAATGATGCTATAACCATAAATTCTTCAGGGCAAGTCGGTATCCTTAATACTTCGCCGAGTCAGGCGCTGGATGTTACGGGGAATGCAGTAATCAGTGGCAACGTCGGCATCGGGACGACGACCCCGAGCGCGTTACTGGCCGTCAACGCGCCGGGCGGGACAGATTCGTTCGCCATCGGCTCAACAACCAGCGAGATTCTGCGCGTGGACAGCAATTACCGCATTTCTTTGCACTCGGACGCATCCATCCGGTTCCGCAATGAGGCGGGCACCGGGCACATTAATTTCGTGTCCAAAAACTCGTCCGACCAGTTTGTGCTCAACTCCACTTTGAACATGGAACAGCTCCAGGCCGCGGAGGACGCCGGCGCCATTACCTGGTTCAACATGCCGGTGTCATCCTCCGCCTCGGATAATACCCCCATGAGCATCACGTACAAGATAGACAACAACAATGTGTTCACTATCTTTGGCAGAGCGGACGGCACCGGCGGCGCGGACTCGTTCGGCGTCGGCATCGGGACAACAACGCCGTACGCTAAACTATCTTTGGTTGAAAATACCACCAGCCTCAAAGACGTGTTTGCCATTTCCACCTCCACTTCCGGCCTTATTTTTAAGGTTGATTCTTACGGCGCCACCTACGCGGACGCGGCTTACAGCGGGGCCGGGGCCGACTATGCCGAATATTTTTTGACGGCTGACGTTGATTTGCAGGCCGGAGAAGTGGTGTGCGTTGATGTGACAAAAGACAACGCGGTTAAGCGCTGTGCCCGGGCCGCGGACGGCAATGTGATGGGCATTGTCTCCACTAAGCCCGCGATTGTGGGCAATGCCGGCAAAAATCAAGACAAGAGCCGGTCTGTTATTGTCGGCATGCTCGGCCAGGTGCCGGCCAAAGTTTCGGCCGAAAACGGCCCCATTAGGCCCGGCGATTCCTTGACCTCGGCGGCCTTGCCGGGCTATGCCATGGCGGCCTCGGCCGGCGACTCCACTGTGGGCGTGGCTTTGGAAGGGCTGGCCCAAGGCACGGGCACGATTAAGGCGCTCATTTCGCGCCGCAACAAATCCTTGACCGTGGCCGAAGTGGAATCCGCGGTGGTGGAGCGCATCGCGGCCATGGAAATAGAGGATGAGGTTGCTCTCTTGGTTTCGGACGCGGTTAAAGCCTACAACTTTGACCCGATTGTGGCCGCCAAAATCACGGCTGAAGTGGATGCGGTGGAGGCCTCATTCGGCCTGGCGCTTTCGCAAAAAGCCGGCGAACTGACGAATTTGATCAATGCCAATAAACTATCCTTCATCAGAGAATCAGCCGGCCAGGTGGCCATTGACACCGCTTTGACCGTTACCGGCTCTCTGGAAGCCAAAGGCGGCTTTAGCGTTCCCCTCTCCGGCAGCGCCACCGCCACCCCGCCGGCCTTCCGCGTGGCCACGGACGGCACGGTCACGGCCTACCGCGACTTTATCATTTCCGACGGCGTAACCGCCACATCAGTCAAAGACACCCTGGCCCTGTTGACCGCGGACAGCATCACCAAAACCAACCTCACCGTCACCCAGGATCTGTATGTTGGCAACTCATTTGAAGTATGGGGGGCATCCGCCCCCTCCGGCGCGCAGGTGGCCGGCGCATCTGTCCAGCGGCCCGTGTTCAGAATAGCCGCGGACGGAACCATAAGCGTGCGCGAAGATTTGGTATTGAACGGCTATGAAATGTGGCGGGACATGCCGGGCCTGGTTTCGGTGTTTGCCTATGATACGGCCGCGGACGCGGATGGAGGCGAATGGATCACCGGCAACCGAAGCGCCTCCTGGTACAACGAGGCCTTGGACGCCACTGCCGAGGCCTGCGACCTTAACCTTAACGACCGGTGCGGCTCGCGTTCGTTCCCGTCCCAGGCCATCATCGCGGCCACTAGCGACACGCTCTACATTTTTAACGCGCAGGATGGAAGCCTGTGGAAGAAAATCACCCGTCATGCTGGAGGGAGCGTACCCGCGACCGATAGCATCTCCGGGCCAGATTCTATCCCATCGCTTCGCTCCAGGATGACGAGCTCGAATACGAGCCTCCAGAATGACGGGGACATCACCGCCATCACCGCCGCGGACGGGAGCGTGTACATTGCCCAGCAGGGAACAGTGTCTGTTTTGGACTTTAAGAGAGATTCTATCGCCCTGATTACAGGGCTCCAGAATGACGAGAGCGGCGGCGGCGCTTTAGGCCTCATCACTTCATCATCAATCACCTCGCTTTCAACCGAGGCTATCAACGGAAAAACCTATCTGGCGGTGGCCGGAGACGCGGGTATTGACCTGGTGAACCTGGCTGATGAAACAGCCTCCCACTACGCGGGCGCCGCCACCAACGCGGTGTTGGCCCCCAGCGGCGATTTGTACGCCATTGCCACCAGCACGCTCTCGGTGTTCGCCCGCGTCCACCTGCAAGACGAACTTGCGCCGACATCATCATATACCGCAACATCAACCGAGCCCTTGGTTGGCTTGCGCGTGTCCGCGGACGGCGCCACGGCCTACACTGCCCAGGGTTCGCGCCTGATTGTCATTCCCGCGGAAGCGGGAATCCAGGGTCAGTCGGCAGAGGCCCGGGAGTTTGAAGTCAGCGACGCGATTATCAGTTTTTCAGTGGATGAACAAGCCCAAGTCATCTATGCCGCCACCGCAAGCGGCGTCAAAGCCCTGGCTTTGGGCGACGGCAGTGTGCTGGCCACCTATGAATCCGGAGAAGACTCAAACAGCAGGGCCTGGTCAGCCGCCAACGCGTTATCCGTGGCCAGTATCACGCGGTTCGGGTCAACGCATGAGGGAGAACTGCTTTCCGACACCTTGGTGATTGCCACACCCCAGGGCCTGCTGGCCCAATCAGCCGATTACTCCTTGCGCGCCTGGCAGGCCTCTGGCGACCGCGCCGGCCTGCCCGCCCGCCGAATCGGCGGGTTGCGCATTACGGACGAAGCCTTGTTCTCAGGCCGGATTGCGGTTACGGACGGCCAGAGCCGGCCCCTATTCGCCATAGACGAGGCCACGGGCAACGCTTTTATCCGCGAAGATATTACCCTGGCCGGGCACTCAAATCTTCGAGCGGTTGCCGGGGCCAGAGACGCGTTTGTCTATGACACCGCCCAAGATGCGGACGCCGGCACTTGGCGCGCATCATCGTCATCCTGGAGCGGAGCCGAAGGCGGAGCGATAGGATCTGGACTTTTCCCCCAAAAGGCCATTCTCATCGCCGGCACAGACGGAGTATCTGTCTTTGACGCCAAAGACAACTCATTGGTTGAGGCGCTCTCTGCTGTCGCGTCTGGCCACCGGTACCTCCTCCCCCTCCTTTACCAAGGAGGGGGCCGGGGGGTGGTCCATCAACGACCTTGACCTTGCCAATATCCGCGGCACGCTGTACGCGGCCCTGGCCACGGACACCGGCGTGGCGCTCGTCAACGCCAATACCGGCACCATCAGCGAATATGCGGCCGCCAGCCCGGTTATCAGCGTCGCGTTCGGCCGGAACGGCAATCTCTACTACGCCGCCGGCAATGCGGTGTACACGGCTGGCCAGGAAGTATTCGCCCTGCCCGGGGCCTCCATCACGGACATCGCGCTTGCGGACGGGGCGCTCTACATCGCCCACAGCCTGGGCATTACCCGCTTTAACCTGGCCGCCAATGAGAGCGTTCTCTTGGAACAATTGGGCGTTTCCGCCGCCTCTATCCAGGTAACGGATGCCGGCGAACTCCTGGTAGCCAGCGTCTATAACGGCGCCAGCGCGGTCGTGAAAGCCAACAGCGCCGGAGGCGTCCTGGATATCTGGACATCCGCGGAAAACCGCGTTGACGACGCCGGAACCGCGTACAACGCCGGAGCAACGCTCGGAGCCCACGCGGCCGGGGACAGCGTTGCCATTGCGGCCCAAGACAGCGACGGAGGCTCGTTTGCGTGGCTGGAAAGCTCCGGCTTCAGCCTGCGGGATGAACTTAACGCGCCCAAAACCGTGTTCACGGTGATTGACCGGGTCCAGACCCCGCGGATTGCGAGCGTAAGGGGCCTTTCGTTCACCGCCTCATCAACCATTTCTTTCTATACGGCCAGTTCCACCCCGGCCCTGGTGGTAAGAGAAAATGGAGACGTGTCAGTATTCGGGAATATCTCAACCTCGGGCAAGGTCGGCATCGGCACGACCACGCCGGAGTTTATGCTGGACGTGGCCGGAGATGTGCGCGCCTCATCAATTACCTCGGAAACCATATCAGCCACGCAAACCGCGTCCCTGGGCAGCACAACCGCCTCGGAACTGCGGATTTTGGACGGGTATCTGCAGATTAAGACCAGCGCCGGAGAGCCGCCCGCCCAAGACTGCGATACCGAGGAAGAATACGGCCGCATGGCGTTTGACGCCGTGAACAAGCTCTTATACGTGTGCGGCGCGGATGGCTTTAGCGCTTTTGCCGCGGCCGGGGCGGCGACACCGTAAGGAGAAATTAGTTATTGGTTGTTATGTTTTATTGCTAAATTGTTATATCTTGTTAAAGATGGAAAAAAAATATTTGAAGTTAAACGACATTGGCGCCTATAAGACAGCCCTTCATTTGTCTAATTATGTTTGGGATATTGTTGTCAAATGGAATTATTTCGCAAAAGATACAGTCGGAAAACAATTTGTCAGGGCCGTTGATTCCAATTCAGCCAATATCGCGGAAGGGTTTGGCAGATATGGTAAAAAAGACAAGATAAAATTCTACAGATATAGTTTTGGTTCAATGAAAGAATCGCTTGATTGGAATGAGAAAGCCAAGACAAGAAAGCTAATTACCCGGGAACAATATGAACATATACTGCACGAACTCAACGGCAAATTACCGATTGAACTTAATTCGCTGATAAAGTTCACTAATGAAAAATTAACAATATGACAATTCAACAATATAATAGTTTCTAATTTCCATTACCAACAACCAACAACCAACAACTGATTTCCCATGCCAACCCGTCTCAAACTCAACCTCAACCGCGCCGCCACGACCGCCATCATCATTACCGTGATTATGGCCGCGCTCTCGTATACCGCGTACTCGGCCATTTTTTCCCAGCCCACCCGCGCCCAAGGCTTGGTGGGGCATTGGGGTTTGGGGGATGAAGATGAGGTGATGGGGAGCGAGATTTCAGCAAATAGCACTGCTGTCAGTGATGGCCAAACAGAGAGTAATTCCACATCGCTTTGGAATTCTCAAAATAGTCCGAGCACGTTTGAGTCAACAAGCGCCGGGACTCCGGCGGTTGGTTCTTATCACTTTCATTTTGTTTCAGCTGATGGTTATAGGGGTACGATGAGCAATGATTTATCTTCAACGCAAGGCCAGTTATATAAACTAACGTATCGGATCAAAGTGGTTTCCGGCACGGCTAGTGTAGAATTGTGGAACGGCGGCGCCAATGTAATTTCACAGACTCAGCACACCACAGCTGTTAGTACATATACAAAATTTACTTTATATGCCGCTCGAGGAGCCAATCCTCTTAGAGTTCTGGTTCAGAGTTATAATTCGGCTGCTGAATGGTATATTGATGATATTTCCGTAAAAGCGGTTAATGCCGCGGACTTAACGCCCTACGCCAATAACGGCACCGTCTATGGCGCGGCCTACACCACGGACCGCAACGGCCAGTCCAACAATGCCATGGATTTTGACGGGACTGATGATTATATAAATGTTGGTGGAAGTGCCACCTTGAAACCGACTGATAAAATTACTGTTTCAGCCTGGGTGTATGTTGATACCGCATCAAATGACAACCTTGTTGCGCATTTAGTTACTACAACAAGGATTGTAACTCCTACTGGCGGGTATGCATTATTTTGGGACGACAGAGCAAGCCAAAGCGTAACAAATTCTTTTAGGTGGGTTGTGACTGCGGGAGATAACACATATGGCCAAATAACAACTCAAAACATTACTAATGGATGGCATCATGTTGTTGGAACGTACGACAAAGACCTGGGCGGAACAGAAGAGGTAAAATTGTATGTTGATGGGGCTGTGAAAGCAACGGGAGATTATAGCAGCGCTATGGGACAATCTCCTACGAACTTATTTTTGGGCAGTAGTGATGGAACTCAAGAATTTTATAACGGCTCCATCGCCGACGTCCGCATCTATAACCGCGCCCTCTCGGCCGCGGAAGTGTTAGAGCTCTACGGCGCCAGCAAGCCCGTCATCCAGCAGTCCTCAACCGGAAAGGGTTTGGTGGGGCAGTGGAGTTTGAGCGATGAGAGCCAGGTTGTGGGCAGTGAACTGTTTGCCAGTTTTGTCAACCACCCGACGGCTTATCCTTACGAAACATTATCCACCAGCGGCCGGAACATCACTTCGGCCATCAACACTTCCAGCTATGGCGCCGTCATGTCTCATACGTGGGGCGCCGGCACGATTAATGTCGCGGTGGGCGACAAATTTTTATTTACCGGAACCCTGACTCTGAATAGCGGAGAAAATCCCACCGTCAGGCTGACGGACACGCCGTTCAACAATCCCAAGAGCGGCGACTACACGATTGCCGCCGGCCGCAACGCCTTTATTGTCGAAGCGGATACGGCTTATGCCAGCACCATGGTGTCCATACAAAATACGGTTGCTTCCAACTGGAGCATGACCGACGTTTCTTTCAAACGGATTTATGAGGCGGATTCCACGCCCTACGGCAACAACGGCACCGCCTATGGCGCGGCCTATACCACGGACCGGCAGGGCCAGTCCAACAATGCCATGAGTTTTGACGGGACTAATGATTATGTAGAAATCTCGGACAATAGCCAGCTTGACTTTGAGCGGACAAATCCGTTCAGTATCGCGGTTTGGGCAAAAACAACAAACACAACGGATGATAACTTTAGTTTGTATGAGAAAGGAGATTTTGTCGGCAATTCGCAAACATATGGATTTGCGATCCGTCCGTCCGCTGGAAATGTCGACGCCTGGATACAAGGAACAAATAATAGCAACCGGATATATTGGCGCGGCGCGCATGGAGCAACAATAACAAACTGGAATCATTATGTAATGACATATGACGGCAGTTCTGCGGTATCGGGCGTTTCAATTTATATTAATGACCGCCCGCTTTCTTCTTCATATACAGAAAATACTTTATCAACGTCTATATTAAATAACAGTGCCGCGGACATTGGCACTGGATTTGCCGCAACATTCGCAAACGGCTCTATGTCCGACGTCCGCATCTACGACCGCGCCCTCTCCGCGGCCGAGGTGTCAGAGCTCTACGGCGTCAATAAGCCGGTCGTCCAGGTCGGCGCTTTGCAAAAAGGCCTGGTCGGGCGCTGGAGTTTGGGGGATGAGGATGAGGTGCTGGGGAGCGAAATGCTCAACGACGCGAACGCGGCTTCGGATTTGAGCGGCAATGAGGCAAATGCAACTACAGGATGGGCCGGAACAGCAACAGTAGCTTCGTCATCTTCCGACCCAAGCGTTGGAACATACCATTTTAATATTACAGGAGATGCGGCTACTTATCTTACAAATGGCTTGTCTTTTACTTCGGGAAAGCGATATAAGCTGTTATATCGCTCAAAGGTAATTGCCGGCGCCGCCATGTTTCATATAAGCGATACAGTTGGTTATGGATGGAATGATAACAGGATAGACTTGAGCGGATTTGGCGCTGGTGGATATAATTCAGTAGCGGAATACTTTACTGCAAATGCGACAGCTGTCGCGTTAAATGTATGGGTACAATCAAATAGTTCCCAGATATACATAGATAATTTTTCTCTCAAAGAAGTCCATGCCGCCGATGCTACCCCCAATGCCACCGACGGCACAGTCTACGGCGCAACCTATGCCACGGACCGCAACGGCCTGTCCAACCGCGCCATGGATTTTGACGGCACGGACGATTATATTGATCTTAAGAGCGGAAAACTTTCTGAAGATGAGCAAGGCACAATCACCGCTTGGGTAAAAATGGATAGCGGCACCGGCGGAGCGGTTTTTGGCTATGGCGGAACAAGCGGAGGGAACTGGCCGTTGTTTCGCGCCGGCATCAGCGGTAATGAAATATTTTTAGGAACCCGCCCGAATGGCCTTGATTACGAATACACCAACGCGCAAACGACGCTTACGAACGGCGTTTGGTACCACTTGGCATGGGTGAGCAATGGCACAACTTGGTATTTATATGTTAATGGCCAATCCGAAAGTTATACGATGGGTTATGGTTCGGCCGGGAAATGGTTTGCGGATATAACCGAATCAAGCGGCCCTAAAACATTAATCGGAGCATGGTTTGATGGCAATACTTATCAGAGTCGGCTTGATGGCCAAATTTCGGATTTGCGCGTTTACAACCGCGCCTTGTCCGCGGCCGAGGTGGAAATGCTGTACCAGTCGTATTAGATTTTGACGGGTGCGCAATAGTGCGCTATACTATGGATATGACAGATACCGATAAAAAAGAAATACTCGTGGCCATTAGCGAGTTGTCCAAAAAAACCGATGAATCCATTGGACGGCTTGCTGAAAAAACCGATGCGTCCATTGCGCGGCTTGCCGAGAAAACCGATGCCCTGGCTGAAAAAACCGATGCGTCCATTGCGCGGCTTGCCGAGAAAACCGATGCCCTGGCTGAAAAAACCGATGCGTCCATTGCGCGGCTCACCGAGAAAACCGATGCCCTGGCTGAAAAAACCGATGCCATACTTGAGGCCATCGGCCATTTCTCGGATAAAACCGAAGCGCGATTTTTGGGCGTTGAAAAGCGCCTGGACCATATAGAGAGCGCTATGGTAACCAAGGATTACCTTGATGAGAAGCTCTCGGATCTTAATGGCGATTTGACGGTGCTCATACGCAAAGAGGATCACAAGCTCGCGCACCTGGTGAATATCTTGGAAACGCGGAAAGTAATCAGCCCGCAAGACGCGAACGCGATTTTCGCCATGGAGCCGTTTCCGCAGATGCGGCAGCATAATGCGCTCTAATATGCAGAAATACATCAACATCGGATTCATCGTAGCCCTGGTGGCGCTCGGATTCTACATCGTGCGCCTGCAGGTGTTCAACGGCATGCAGTCGGTCCAGCTGGAGATCAACAACCAGCAAGGCCGCATCCAGAGCCTCTCCACCAACATCAAGACCATTGCGGATTTTCTTAACCAGCAGGCCGAGCTCTCCGCCAAGCAGACCAAAGGGCAGGCACCGGCTCCGGCCGCACAGCAATAACTATGAAACCGCACCTCAACTTCATTTATATCGTCATCCTGGCCGGGCTCGCCATTTTCGCCATCCGCATCCAGCTTATGGGCCAGATGAAAGTCGTGGAGCAGGCCCTGGCCAACCAATCCGCCGCGGTTGAGTCTCTGCGCTCGGATATCGGCACTATTACCGCGTTTTTGAACGAGCGCACCAATGTGCGCGTGGAGATCAGCAGATAAGCGCCTATGCAAAAATACTTCAACGCAATTTACGCCGCCGTGCTCATCGGATTAGTGGTGTTTGTCGTCAAAATCCAGCTCTTCGGCCAGGTGGCTGATGTGCAATCCTCCCTGGACAGCCAGGCCGAGACCATGAACCAGCTCCAGGGGGACATTGAGGCAATCGTGGGCGCCATCAATAAGCAGATTCAGGCCGGCCAGCAGCAGCCGGAATCTTAAAATCCGGATGCCCGCGCATGAATTCGGAAAACGCCATGCGTTTTTTAGCTTCAAGCTGGACTTCGGCCGGTGTCCCGTCTTTGCGCATTGACCAGATAATCAGTTTTTTATTTTCCCATTCTGTCCACGCGCCCGGCCAGGGATTCATAGCGCGCACCTGCGCGCTGATCGCGGAAGCGGGCTTTGACCAGTCAATGCGGCCGTCCTGCTTGGTCAGCTTCCGGGTATATGACGCTTGCTCGTCATTTTGAGTTTGAAGCGCAATGCGGCCCGCAATGTAGTCAGGCAGAGTTTTGATAAGGAGCTTTGCGCCGATTTTGGCAAGTGTATCGTGGAGATCTCCGGCTGTTTCGGTTTTATGTAATTTGACACGCTCTTGAATTACAACAGGGCCGTGGTCCATTGCATCATCCAGCCTCATAATGGTAACTCCGGTTTCCTTGTCTTGGTTCAGGATGGCGGCCTGGATGGGGGACGATCCACGGTACTTGGGCAGGAGCGAGGGATGGATATTCAGGATGC
Organism: Parcubacteria group bacterium; assembly: GCA_016181765.1. Taxonomy (NCBI): domain Bacteria; species Parcubacteria group bacterium. The sequence goes on from JACOYR010000004.1 coordinate 14,991, forward strand.
CGAGCGGAAACGCGTCAATCAAATCTTTTGGAATGATTTCTCCGTACGCGACGAGGACGCCGAGTTCACTGCAACCACCCCCTAACCCCCTCCTTGTCAAGGAGGGGGAATCAATAACATCAATCCCTGCTTCAAGCGCTAATTGCTTGACAGGAGAGGGGACTGGTTTTGAGTGATGGCGGCCGATGGGTTTATCCGGTTGCGTTACCGCCAGTTGCACATCACAAAACGGCGCGTCTATGAGCGCCGAAAGGGCCGGGACCGCAAACTCCGGTGTGCCAAAAAATACGATGCTTGTTTTCATAGCCTCACCGTTTTGTGATTCTGGAGGCCGGTACTCCGGCCGATAGAATCTTGCGTGTTATTTTCCGAGATTCTATCGCCGCGAGTACGCGGCTCCAGAATGACATCTTCACCTTTGGTGATTTTGGATGCGCGCTCAATGAAGAGGATGCCATCCATGTGATCAATCTCATGCTGGAGCACCCGGCTGAACAAGCCGGTTGCTTTTATTTTTTGTTCCGTGCCTTGCACGTCCGCAAACCGGACTTTTATTTTCTTGTGCCGGGGAACTTGGCCGAACACGCCCGGAATGGAAAGGCACCCTTCCTCGCCCTCTTCCATATCAGGAGAGGCGGAAAAAATTTTCGGGTTGATAATTACTAGATGTTCGTTGAGCTCCTTGTCTGCGTCTTTATGGATAATAGCAACCCGAAGCAGTTCGCCAATCTGCACCGCGGAAATACCAATCCCCTTGGACGCTTCCATGGTATCAATCAAATCTGAACACAATTTTTGCACGCCGGAAAACTCGCGGACTTTTTTTGACGGTTCGTTGAGCCGGGGATCGGGATAGTATACCAAAGGAAGCTTCATAGTACGTTTTCGGGATCTCTATCAATAATCCAGTCCGGACCAAGCTCGGCGAGCATTGGAAGTTTGGCGCCGGGGGATAATTTTATAAGCAGTGATTGCCTTTTACGGGCGTCTGTGAATGGGCCAGCCACTGTTCCGTCATTCTGGAGCGAGGAGCGCAGCTCCGACGCGATAGAATCTTGCCGGTCATCCGCGGAGATACTATCGGCGAGTACGCCTCCAGTATGACGGGGGTTGTAGGAAAGTTTGATCAGTTTTGAAAACGGGGGATAGTTAAGCTCTTTTCGGTGTTTGAGCTCTTCGTTCCTGAAGGCCTCAAACTCGCCGTACGCGAATGCCCTGACTGCCGGAGAATCCGGAGAATAGGATTGCAGGATGATGCGTTCAAACCCCAGTTCTTGGGCAAGCATGCGCCAGTGTGAAAGCCGGTAATAGGCGCGCTCCGCACTGCGGTAGTCCGGGATGGCAAGTAGGGGTTCAATAGAGGCAAATACCAGCAATCCAAGGTTTCTCTTTTCAGAACTTAATTTTAAGCCTTCCAGGGCATGCGGTGTACATACCAGTATGTCAAACCCCCCCATCTCCCCACCCACTTTACAATTTTTTAACTCTTCGGTCAATAGTTTTATCACGCTCTTAACGGATACGCCTTTTTCGGATTCCTCGCGCAAAGCAATGACCACGGCTTTCTTATTTTGTTTCAACGCGCCTCGGATTGCTTCTATGGTCCGGCCCGCGATGATTGAGAAGCCTTTTTGGTTCATCTCGTTCTTCATATCAACAAGCAATACTCCCAGCCCGCGGCCGCGGCTTGAAGGGAAATGGGTCATGTCCCCATTTCCAATAACTTCCGAGGATGACGCAAACAGCAATTTTGATTTTGTTATTTTCGCGAGCCACGCCCCCACAATCCGCGCATCATACCGGGGGTGCTGATCGTACTGCTTGAAATCCTCGCTCGTCCCGTCAAAAAATATAATGTGCGAATTTTCCCGGATCGGCAAAAACACTCCCTGGCGCGTGGCAAGGATGGCGCGCGCGTTTCCGGAAAGGATGTTTTGGTACTCATTCCAGCGCTGGCCTTTGGATAATTTGCTGTGTGCCACTGCAAGTTTTCCTGAACACATTTTGTGTACGGCCGGAGTAATTGCCTCTATCATTTCAATAGTCGGAATCAAAATTAAAATTTGGGATTGCGGCGAGTGTTTGATGAGGTGCAGGACCAGCCACACGAACGAGGACACGTCTTGGATGGTTAAAAATTGCGCGGACGAAATGCGCTCTGCCGCTTTTTTGAGCAGAGGAAGCTGGATTGGCGAAACAGTAAACCGGGTGCAGTTGAATGCGCTCGGCTTAACATGGGCCGGCCGGGAGGGCCGGTCCGGCACCACAAGCCGCGCAACACTGCCCGTGCTCACAAAGTAGTACTGGCTGAACTCCTCAATCAACCTCAACTGGCTCTCCGAGAGCACAGGCTCATCCTCAATGAGCGAATCAACGGGCCGCGCCCTGAATTTTTTTGGCTCTTCTTGCGCGGCGGACAAACCCAAAACAACTCCCGCGGCCTTGGAAGCGCGGAACGGAATGGACACCAGCGACCCGGGTTTGACCGCGGCGGCCAAATCATCCGGGACAAAATAATCAAACACGTCCGTCGTGGACGGCAGGCGGATCAGAGGAGTTACTTTTGCAATCATATGAATCTCACTGCCATCATGCCAACGCCGTACTTCTGCTCGTAGTTCAAAACGTCCGCCTCGCACTTGATCCCGTCCAGGATCCCTTTCATTAACGCAAGAGGAGAGAGCGCCCCAAGAGAGAACCGGGACAGTTCCGCGGGAGCATGGCCCAAAAGCGATTCAGTGTCATGCTCGTGCAGGCTCTTGACGATGGCAAGGTCAAGCTTTCTGCCTTCTTCACGGCTCTGGCTTGCGGTGCGCGACAGGTCCCCGAGCGACACGACTCCTATTTTTCCGCCCGCGCACTCAAGGACGTCCCGCAGTTTTTTGCCGAATTCGTAAAGCTGTTCCAGCGGGTGCATGCTGGCCGCGTACACAGGAAGCAAGCGGTACGCCGCGTCCGGAGGCGAGAGCAGGACTGCCGCGGACGCGCTCGCAGAGTCAAGCCGGGGCGAGGTGATGGCGGTGATCAAGTGCTCCGTTCCCAGGCGCGAGCGTATCTGGTACGCGATCGTTGCGTCGCCCGGAAAACTGAACGAGGCGCCGAAGCTTCCGTACGCTTCAAAAGAAGCCGAAAACTGGGGGCTTATATTCAGGAGGTGCGCCCGGTTCGGGCTTGCGTACGGGGACAACAGAATTAGTGTGTCACAGCCCCGCGAGTAGATATCATGCTTGATCTGGGCGACTGCCTGGTGCATTTTTTTGAACTGCCGGAATTTTCCCCGGCTTATCTGGGGAAGCAAGAGCGGGGAGTGTGGAATGTGCGCGGCGTATGAAATCACAGATTTTCTCCTAAAATTTCTCCCTCTCCATAGGTCACAATCAAATCAAGCGGATCTCCCAGGGGGTGCAAATCAACCACGGATTGCGGCACCTCCACCACATCCTCCCAGTTGAACCCGAGCTTTTCAAACGCCTCACCGGAGATGACCGGCCTTCGCAACCCGCCTGATATCACGTACACCGCAGGAGATTCAGGCGAGGTGATGGTAGTGCCGTCTTGGAGCTTTAAGCGCCCGGCGTACGGGTATTTGCCGAGCTCATCCGGGTGCGCGGGCGAGGGCTTGAGGCGCGGAAAATTATTCGCGAGGATTGAGCGGTCAATGATGCCCTGCTTCTGGCCGTCCTGCACCCAGAACACTGCTCCGGTTTTCTTGTCCTGCAAGAGCGCGCCCGTAGGATAGGCGGACGAGAGGGTTATGTGCGGCCCGATGGTGTACAGGGCAAGGTCAGCTTCCGCAACATCAATGATTTCTTCGGGATTAAACCCAATGGTCCTGAACACTTCCTGGGAAGCGATTCCGCGGATGGCGTCGTCAACCAGGAGGTACACGGTCCCTCGGGGCGCGCGCAGGAGCGAGTAGTTCGCGAACTGGATGGCTGGCCCGATTTCATACTTTTCAAGCTCGTTTTTTGAAACAGGTATGATGCGGTCCGGGTTGTAGCGCGAGTACAGGGCGGTGCGGGTCTTGAACGGCCGCCGCTTGCCGTTCTGAAGGAGCCACACGCCCGGCTCGCCCTCTGCCTGCAGGAGCGTGCCGTCCGGGTAGTTGCGCACAAAGTAGCGCTGCCAGATGCGCCAGAAGTTGAAATTCGCGCCAATGCCCGCATCGCTCCCGCGGTAGGGGTTGTAGGTGTACAGCGCCGCGGTTGCGTTGTTTGCCGGGGTCACCTCGTACCCATCCAGCGTGGTTTTGGTTCTCGCGGGGCCCCAGCCGGTGAGAGTTCTGCCCAAAGACTTGAGGTCGCGCAGATAATTGACCCGCACCTTTTCCGCGAACAGAGAGACTTGGTTGTAGAAGCCCCTGAACGACTGCACGCTGGGATCGTTTTTTGAGCACGAGTCGCAGATGCCGAATCCGGTTGCCCAATCCAGCTGATTCTGGCTCGGGGAGGCGGATGTGATGAGGCTCTGCTCTTTTTGGAGCATGGCCAAAATTACCTTTGGGCTGATTTGATAGAGCCGCGCTTCTTCGTAGATGATTTGGCTTGCTGGCTTGCGGATGTTGTTTGTCACTTCAGTAAATCGGGCAAGAAAACTGCCCTTGCTCTCCAGAAATCGCTGGATGGCATCCTGGGAAAGGGAGTCCACGTCCTCCAGTTCTGTGTCTGAAATAATGAAATTCGGGTTAAATGACGCGGCAAGAACTCCGTCAAACGGAGAGAGGAGGAAAGCCGTAAGTATGATGATCGTCAACGCGCGTTTCATGATAGTATTGTAGCACATATTCCCCCTCCTCGCATGAGGAGGGGGTCGGGGGTGGTCTGCGGACAAAAAAGCGAGCCCTCCAGGCGCTGGTTTTATGCACAAGGACGTGGTATCCTAATTCCATGAAATCAGTGAACATCATGGGCGTTGAGGTGTCGGATGTAAGCCATGCCGAGGCCCTGGCGCAGGTAAAAAACTTCCTTGAGGATTCAAACCAGCACTACCTGGTAACCCCGAATCCGGAAATCGTGCTCAAGGCAAGCCAGGACCACAAACTGCGCCGCATTTTGAACCACGCGGACCTCTCGCTTCCGGACGGATTCGGGCTCAAAATCGCGGCGCGAATCCTGGGCCAGAAGCTTTCACACCGCGTGCCGGGCGCCGATTTTATGCTTTCAATGCTGGGGCTTGCGGAAGTTGAACAGTGGCCCGTGTTCCTGCTCGGAGGCTTGCATGAAAAAGTTTCAGAGCAAGCGGCATGGCATTTGCGGTACCGCTACAAACAGCTCAAAATTGTTGGCTACGCATCGGGCGGTGTGGTAGAATTCAAGCAGGGAAGATGGCAGACGTCAGACGCAAAGCTCTTGGCGCGCATCAACCAATCCCGCGCCAAAATCCTATTGGTGGGGTTCGGGTGCCCCAAGCAGGAAAAGTGGATTTTCCAAAATCTGGACAAACTGCCTGCTGTCTCGCTTGCCATGACTGTTGGCGGGACACTGGACTTCTTGGCCGGCGAGCGCAAGCGCGCGCTGTACCTGGTGCGCCGCCTGGGGCTGGAGTGGCTCTGGCGCCTCATCATAGAGCCATCGCGCTTTAAGCGCATATGGAACGCGACCGCGGCATTTATATGGAAATCAATTGCGTGGAGCTTGCGCATGCGGTTCGCATACCGGCCCAATGTTGTTGCCGCAATCCTGAACCAGGACAACAAACTGCTGCTCATCAAGCGTTCGGATACTGCGGAAGAACACTGGCAGTTTCCGCAGGGCGGGGTTGACGCCGGAGAAACTCCGGAAAGCGCGGTACTCCGGGAAGTGAAAGAAGAAACAGGCATTGCAAACCACATCACCATACTCGGCGCGCACCCGCACAAGCACAGCTACCGCTACCCGAGCAAGTGGCACCAGCACTGCCATGGGTACAAAGGCCAGAAGCAAACTATTTTTTACCTCAAGTATACGGGTCCGGACCGCGCCATCACCCTGGAAGCGCATGAAGCGTCTGACTATGCGTGGGTTGCACCGGAACGCGTGGTTAAAACCGTGTTCCACCGCCGAAAGCGCATGGCGGAAATAGCGATTGAAAGCTTGCACCACTATGCCGAAAACAAATAAACAAATCAGGACCCGTTTCGCGCCCTCGCCGACCGGGGAGCCGCACGTAGGCAATATCCGCACCGCGCTTTTTTCGTGGCTCTATGCCTGGCACTGCAAGGGGGTATTTGTCCTGCGCCTGGAAGACACGGACCAATCACGCGAACAAGAAGGAAGCCTGGCCGCTATTTTGGAAGCGCTTGCATGGCTTGGGCTTGAAATTGACGAGGGCGTAACTACCGCATCAGGCGAGGAAAAGGGGGACAAGGGGCCCTACACCCAGTCAAAGCGCCTGGAAACGTACGTCCACTATGCGCTGCAGCTTGTTGACCGGGGAAAAGCGTTTCACTGCTTCTGCTCCCCGGAGCGCCTGGCCGTCATCCGCGAACTTGCGATCCAGAAAAAAGAGCCCCCGCGCTATGACGGGCGGTGCAGCCGGCTGGAGCCTGACGAAGTTGAAAAGCTGCTCGCAGGCAAAAACCCGCACGTCATCCGCATGAAAGTTCCCGCAGGAGGGGAAACGAGCTTTCATGACGCGGTCAAAGGCGAGGTCACCTTCAAGAACGAATCCATTGACTGCCAAGTGCTCTTGAAATCAGACGGCTTTCCCACGTACCACCTCGCAAGCGTGGTTGATGACCATCTCATGGAAATTACGCACGTGTTCCGGGCTGACGAGTGGCTGCCATCAACCCCCAAGCATGTGCTCTTGTACCAGTACTTCGGCTGGGAGGCCCCGGTGTGGGTGCACTTGCCCATCATCCTCGGCGCTGACCGGAGCAAGCTTTCCAAGCGGCACGGGGACGTTTCTGTGCTGGAGTATAAAAAAGATTTTCTGCCGGAGGCGCTCATTAACTACTTGGCGCTCTTGGGCTGGAACCCGAAGACCGAGCAGGAAATGCTCTCCCGCGAACAGCTGGTTGAACAATTTGACCTGCCTAAAATCAACAAAAACAATCCTATTTTTGACATAAAAAAACTTGAGTGGCTCAACGGCCAGTACATCAAAAACATGCCTATTGAAAAACTGGCTGATGTCCTGGCATCACCCCCAAAGGCCGTCAAACTCGTCCAAGATCGGATGCAAAAACTCTCTGACTTCGGGCCCATGACCGAATTCCTATGGAAGGACGAACTTGCGTATGACGCATCAATCCTCATCCCCAAAGGCTCGGACAAAAGCAAAACCCAAACAATGCTCAAAACCGCATCTGGCATCCTGAACGGCATTGATGGCGGGGATTGGAATGATGAACCTTTGCGTAAAACTTTTTTTGCGTACTGCGAAGAGAAGCAAATCAAAAAAGGGGATTTGCTCTGGCCCTTGCGCGCGGCCGTCACCGGACTGGCGCAGTCGCCGGACGTGTTCGGGGTGATGGGTGTTTTAGGGAAAGAAAAAACCCTTGCTCGGGTCGCGGCAGCGGAAAGCGCGCTTTCGTAAGCCCTAGACGCCAACAGCGCGGTTGTTTTTGGGTTGATTTTATGGTATAATGCCTGTCCGGAGAATATGCAAAAAACGCCAAACAAAAACAAAGCCCTGGCCGCACTCCTCGCGGTGTGCGTTTTTTTGCTGAACCCGGGCGTCACGAACGCCCAGGACCAGGGTGCGCCGACCGGAAAAGACCCTGAAATCCAGGACATCGCCCAGCAGATCAAAGATCAGCGCAAAGCAATTGAAGAAATACAAAAAAAGGTTGACGAGTACGAGGGCCGCATCCAGGCAAAACGCAATGAATCTTTGACTATCCGCAACCAGCTGGACGGGCTCGGGGACCAGATTGACCAGACCAAGCTCAAGCTTGAGCTCAAACGCCAGGAAATCGCCGAAACCAGCCTGTCCATTGCGGAAAACGAAAAACGGATCCAGGATAAGGAAGCTGAAATTTCCGGGCAGCACGAGCGCTTATCCGAATTCATACGCATCCTCTACCAGCACGGCCAAAAGACGCCTGTGGAAATCCTGCTCGCCAATGACGCTTTTTCTGAATTTTTTGACGAAACCCAGTACCTGGAAACCGTTGAGGGAGACCTGTCCGTCATCCTCAAAAAACTCAAAGCAGTTCGCGAAAAGCTTGAGAGCGAAAAGCGTGACTTGGAAGCAAAACGCGTAGAGCTCCAGGAATTGCAATCCCAGCTTGAGGGCAGCCAGGTTTCCCTGGAAGGGCAGGTCACGGCCAAGAACGTGGTCCTTGAAGCAACGCAGGCTGACGAGGAGAAATTCCAGGCCCTGCTTTCGCAGGTCAGGGCAGAGCAGGCCCAAATCAACAATGACATCATAAGCCTGGAGCGCGCCCTGCGGGCGCGGCTTGAGGCGAGCGGCGACAAAACACTGTCCGAGCTTTCGGGCCAGGGATTTATCTGGCCCATTGCGAGCCGCACCATTACCGCGCAGTTCCATGACCCGGATTACCCGTTCCGCAGGTACTTTGAGCACCCGGCCATTGACATACGCGCCAAACAGGGGACCCCTGTCGCAGCCATCGGCTCGGGCTATGTTTCGCGCGCGTTTGACGGGGGACTCGGGTACAGCTACATTTCCGTGATCCATGCGGACGGCTTGTCCAGCGTGTACGGCCACGTCTCGTGCATCCTGGTTGCGGAAGACGAATACGTGGTGCAGGGCCAGGTCATCGGCTGTTCAGGAGCGACCCCGGGCACCCCCGGGGCAGGGAGGTTGACGACCGGGCCGCACTTGCACCTGGAAATCCGCCTCAACGGCATTCCGGTTAACCCCGTAGGCTACTTGCCGTAGGTTCGCACAAGCTAACTTATGCGACACAAGAAAACAGCCTTGCCAAAAAAGGCTGTTTTCCGTATGCAGGCCTATTTGAAGTAAACCCGGTCCTTTACGCGCAAGTCAATATACTGGAGGCTTTTGCGGTTCTCCTTTATCCTCTCGGCAAGCGCAAGCTCAAGCTTCTGCAGCTGCGTTTCAAGGGGTATCTGCGTGCTTATCAACGCCTGCCAGCCTTCCTTGGTCTTAAATATGAGCTCACGCGAGTTCTCGGGGTCAAAGGATACGTGCGAAAGCGCTATGGCCTGCGGCGACATCTTAACGCGCTCGTAGAGCTCAAAAATCAATTCCACGATTTCCCGATTCAATATGGCTGCCCCTGGATTGATTTCGGATTGATCGTTGCGGATGATCTCTATGATGGGCAATTCCGCGAGGTCGCGTTCCGAGGCAGGGCCGCTCTTAACCACGATGCCGTTTACGTCCAAAAGGTGGTAGGATTCGGCGTACTGCACTTCCCTCACTTCCGCCTCTTTGGTTTCAGTAACATTATTGTGCGACACATCTGGTGGAACTGCTTCTTCCCCACTCTCCTCTTTCTCCGCGGGCAGCGGAATAATCTCAATGGGGGTGATAACCCGCAGCACCACGCGGGAGAGTTTTTCCTGCACCGCCACCTGCAGCGTATACGGCAGAGCGCGCTTAATCGTGATTTCGTCAACAAGGTACTGTTTGCGTATGGCCTCCTGAATCCCCTCTTTGGAAACGAGCAGGATATTGCTCCTCGGCACAAACAAAAAATGCGCGCCCCCGAGCTCGCGGCCGATGATGGCCGAAAGCTCCTGGGTCGGAATGTTCCGGTTTCCGGAGATGGCTATGCTTTTGACCGCGAAATTATCCGATGCCAGGAAAAAGTACGCAAACCAGCCCGTTGTCGCCAGGGCAAATAGTGCGCCAACAATTTTTTTGGCCCGGCCCGCTGTAGCCCGGCCGGCCATCTGTTCGCGGATGGGGTGTTTTATCTTCTGGATGCGGCCGCGCTTTGGTTTGTAGTAGCGGTGTCTCCTCAACATGGTCAGTCAGCATGCCATTCGGTTTTCGGTTGGTACGAAACCAGAAGCTTCTTCTTTTCCTCGGCGCGCGCAAGCGCGAGCTTAATCAGCTCGTCCAAAAGCTCGCCATAGGGCATGCCGGATGCTTCCCAGAGCTTGGGATACATGCTGATTGAAGTGAACCCCGGAATGGTGTTTACCTCGTTTATGTACGCTGTCCCGTCTCCTGCGAGCAAAAAGTCAACGCGCGCCAAGCCCTCGCAGTCCAGCGCTTTGTACGCGCGCGCCGCAAGCCCTTGGATTTCCGCTGTTTTTTCTTTTGAGAGCTTTGCCGGTATCTCGCTTTTTGATTTTCCGTCTATATACTTCGCGTCGTAGTCGTAGAATTCATTTGACGGGATGATTTCGCCGGGCGAGCTCGCGGCCGGCTGCTGGTTGCCGAGCACGGCAACTTCTATTTCCCGCGCATGCTCAATTCCCTGCTCAACGATAATTTTACGGTCGTACGCGAGGGCCTCCTCTACTGCTTTCACGAATTCTGCCGCGTCGTGCGCTTTCGTGATTCCCACGCTTGATCCCATGTTGGCGGGCTTTACAAATAAGGGGTACGCCAGGCTGAATTCGTTCAGAATTTGGCTCTTGCGCCCTTCCCACTCGCTCGCCCAGAACCACTCATACTTCACCTGTTTGAATCCGAGCCCTGCAAGCACTTTTTTCTGCATGACCTTATCCATGCACAGGGCAGACCCCAGGACCCCGCACCCGACATAGGGCACGCCCGTAAGCTCCAAAAAACCCTGGATCGTGCCATCCTCTCCATAGGGCCCGTGCAGCACCGGGAACACCACGTCAATCCTGCCGAGCTCTCCCCCGCCTGGCGCCGCGCCCAAAGGTTCGGGCCTTAGCAACGCATTGCTCTCGCTCGGCGCTGTCCCTGATTTTAAGAACCGCAAAGATTCGGGGCCCGCAATCCACTTGCCTTCCTTGGTGATGCCTATGGGCACCACGTCGTACTTTGCAGGATCCAGATGCTCCAGCACCGAGCTCGCCGAAACCAGCGAAACTTCATGCTCGCCTGACCTGCCCCCGAATAACACTGCTATGCGTGTTTTTGACATGTATTAATCAACAACGATCCTTTTTATGAATGGATTAATGCCGGCCACCACCTCGTACTGCACGGTCCCGAGCAGATCCGCGATTTCGCGAGCCGTGATTTCTTCGTCTTTCTGTTTTCCGATAAGCACTGCTTCATCGCCCCTTGTTGCGCCCGCGACGCCAGTTACGTCAATCATGGCCATGTTCATGCATACGTTCCCGAGCACCGGACAGCGCTTGCCAGCCACCAGCATCTCCCCTCTGTTGGATAATCCCCTGCCATACCCTTCGTAGTACCCGGCCGGGATAACGGCAATTTTTGTTTTGCGCTTGGTTTGATGCGTGCATCCGTACCCGATATATGCGCCTTCGGGGCAGTCTTTAACTTGGAGGATCCTGGCTTTCCAAGATAGGACGGGCTTAAGCTCAAATTCAGGGTGTGTGCCGGCTCTACGGCCGGCACATTTCGGGTCCGGCCACAAACCGTACAATCCGATGCCCGGGCGGACCGCATCAAGGTGCGATTCCGGAAACCCGAGAATGGCTTCGGTTTTCGCCATGTGCCAAAGCTGGGGTTCAACTTTTTCGCGGAACAGCTGGTACCTGATGTCCAAAAAACGCTTTAACTGCTCCTCCGCGTACTCCCGATGCCCGGCAACGTCCGCAAAGTGGCTCTCAACGCCTTTCAGGTACAGTTGCGGAAGTTCGTTGATCTGCGCGATGTACGAAACCGCGTTCTCGGGCGAAATACCCATTCTGCCCAAACCCGTGTCAATTTTTGCGTGCACGCGCAGTACGCCGGACTCCCGGCTTTGCGCCAGCAATTCTGAAAGGCGCTGGCCGTGGCTAAGGCTGTTCACCACAATCTCCACGCGCTCCTGCACGGCCCACTGCAGGGCCTCAATAGTTTCCTCAATGTACCCAAGGATGATGATGGGCGTGTGCACGCCTCGCGCGCGGATGAGGCGCGCCTCATCCAGGTTAATCACGGCAAGAAAATCAACGTCGTCCTGGATCACTTCGGAAACCTCGGCCAAACCGTGGCCGTACGCGTTCGCCTTCACCACGGCAATGAGCGCGGCAGCGCGGATGAGTGATTTGAATTGCGCCACGTTGTGTTTGAGCGCGCTTTTTGAAATTTCAACCCACGTGTGCATACCGCGTCACTCTTTCTCTTTGGGCCGCAAGGTGGGGAACAGGATCACCTCTTTGATGCTCGCGGCGCCGAGCAAGAGCATGGCCATGCGGTCAACGCCAATGCCGAATCCGCACGCCGGCGGCATGCCGTGCTCAATCGCTTCCAGGTAATCAAGGTCTGTCTGGTGCGCTTCCTCAAATCCGGCTTCTTGTTTTTTCTTTTCAGCCACAAACCGGGCATAAAGATCTTCCGGGTCGTTCAATTCCGAGTAGTTGTTGCCAATCTCAAGCCCGAACATAAATCCCTCAAACCGTTCCGTAAAATTCGGATTGTTGGCGCACCTTTTAGCGAGAGGCGAAACCTCAACCGGATAGTCGTGGATGATTGTGGGCTCAATGAGTTTTTCTTCCACGAGCGCTTCAAACGCGAACGCGAGCACTTCGCCGATTGAATTCATGGAATCAAGGTCAGAAGCGCCGGGGGCGCCTTTCATTTCCGCTTTAACCGCTTTTTTTGCGGCAGAAACGCTCTTCCACCCCGAGGCGTCCAGGCCAGCCACACTTGAGACGGCTTCCGAGACTGTCATGCGCTTCCAGGGGCGCCGGACGTCCGCGGCCGCATCCCCGCGCTTGATTGCGGTCGTGCCCAGAACGCTCTGTGCCGCATTTTCAAAAATCTCTTCAAACACATCCATGCCCCAGGCATAGTCTTTGTACGCGGCTTGGGCCTCAAACATGGTAAACTCCGGGTTGTGGTTGTGGTCAATGCCCTCATTCCGGAACACCTTGGTGATTTCATACACCCGCTCAAAGCCGCCGACAAGCAACCTCTTGAGGTACAGCTCATCCGAAATGCGCAAGTAAAAATCCGCGTCCAAGGCAAAGTGGTGCGTGATAAAGGGCCGCGCAAACCCGCCGCCGTAAATGGGCTGCAGGGTGGGGGTCTCAACTTCCAGGAATTCGTACTTTTGCATGGTCTCCCGGATGCTGTCTAGTATCGCTGAACGCTGCTTCATGCGGCCGCGCACTTCCGGATTGGCGATGAGATCCAGGTACCGCTTCCTGAACCGTGCTTCTATGTCCTGCAAGCCGTGCCACTTTTCCGGGAGCGGCCGGAGCGCTTTGGCGAGCATGCCCCACGAAGACACGAGCAGAGTCTCCTCTCCGCGCTTGGTGGTAAACACCGCGCCGGTTGCCTCTATGAAATCCCCGATATCAACCGTATCAGCGAACAGCTCGTACTGCTTTTTAAGCTTGTCTTCTTTTAGGTACACCTGGAAGGAACCGGTGCCGTCCTCAAGGTGCGCAAACGTTGATCCCCCGTGCCCGCGCAGGGAGCGGACCCGGCCCGCGATGGTCGCTTCTTTTGTGCCCGTGGGCGGTTTTTCACGCAGTTTGCAAATCGTGCGGTCGCGAGACGTTTGCGCGGGATAGGGGTCAATGCCTGCGGCGCGGAGCTTTGATAAGCGCTCAATGCGGGTTGCTTGCTCGTCTTGATGCTGGGATTTCTTTTGCATACTGAATAGTATATGCCAAATAACCAATTTGCGCAACAAAAAAGCCGCCGATGCCTTTGTTCCTGTAAGCCCGCAATGCGGTACAACGGCCTACGCCTCAATGCTTACAATCTTCCACAGTGCAACCCCTTTAGGCGTTTTGACCTCAACCTCATCCCCTTTGGTGCGGTTCAAGAGGGCGCGGCCAATGGGAGATTCATTGGATATTTTGCCTCCTCCAGGATCTGCTTCCTTGGAGCCAACAATGGTATAGGCGCTCACTACCCCATCGCGCGAAATCGTGACCGTGTCCCCGATGTTTACGGTATCAGGGTCAGAATCCACGTTGCTGACCACGGTTGAGTTCTTAAGCGCTGCCTCCAGCTCCAAAATCCTGCCTTCCACAAAAGACTGCTCTTCCCGCGCATCCGCATATTCGGCGTTTTCGGAAAGATCGCCGTAGTCTTTTGCCTGCTTGATGCGCTCCGCAATTTCCGGGCGCTTCACTTTCTTGAGGCGCTCCAACTCCTCTTTCAGTTTCTTGTGGCCGGCATCAGTTAAATAGGTCTGGTTTTCTGGCATACTAATTATATATACTATGCGCTCGCAGCGCGCGTGTCAAGCCCTTTTCAGATACTCTGCCCTATCGCGGGCTTGAGGTAACCCGATCGCGCCCAAAATACCACTCAAAAATTTTTTTAGCGACCGGCGTTGCGGCCAGATCCCCTCCCCCGCCCTGTTCCACGAGCACGGTCACCACGAGCTCCGGATCCTCGTAGGGAGCGTACCCCGTAAACCATCCGTGTGGCAGTTTGCTCTCGCTCCACTCTGCGGTGCCGGTTTTTCCGGCTGCCGCAACCGGAAGGCTCCCCAGCGAACGAACCGTGCCGTAGGTAACCGCTGCGCGCAAGCCTTCCTGAATAATGCGCACGTTCTCGGGAGACGCGACTTCCGGGTTCAGGATAACCGGCGCAATGATTTCGGAAAGCTCATATTCGCGGCCCACGCGGTCCGCAAGCCGGGGACTGTACAAGGTGCCGCCGTTCGCGATTGCCGCCGTAAAATTGGCAACCTGCAGCGGCGTCACCAAAACATCGCCCTGGCCGATAGCCGCGTGGTAGGTGTCTCCCAGGTACCACTGTTCGCCTTTTACCTCCTCTTTCCACTCGCGGCTGGGAAGAAACCCGGCCCGTTCCGAGGGCACATCAATGCCCGTGGCCGCGGCGAGCCCAAACCGCCTTCCGTAGAGCGCGATGCGGTCAATGCCCAAGCCCTCAATGGCGCCCCACCCTCCGCCAACCGCGTAGAAGAACGTGTTCACTGAATCCGCAAGGCCATGTATGATGTTGGTCTCGCCGTGCCCGCCGGAACGCCAGTCCGGATACCAGTACGCGCCCACCCGGATGCCGCCCGTAGAAAGAACGCTCGTGTACCGATTCACCAGCCTCTCCTCAAGCGCGGCAGCGCCCACCACGAGCTTAATAGTTGAGCCCGAGGGGTATTCCCCGCTGGTTGCGCGGTTTAAGAGCGGGATGCCCGGATCCGAAAGCAGAGATTGGTATGCGGAAACGCTGATGCCTCGCGCAAATTCCTCCGAAGAGAAGGAAGGCCAGCTCACCAGCGCGCGGACCGCCCCGCTCCGCGGGTCAAGCGCCACCACGGTTCCGCCGGGGGATTTGTGCGCAAGAACTGACTCCTTGAGCGCATCCCACGCGATTTTTTGAAGCGTTGCGTCCAGGTGCAGGTACAGGTTGTCCCCAACCGCGGCTTCATCGGTTTCAAGCGCGCGCGAGGGCAGGCCCCGGGAATCAACTTCAAGGAGCTGCCGCCCCGGCGAGCCGCGCAAGCGCTCCTGATACGTTTTTTCCAAACCCGCCTTTCCCACGCGCTCAAGGAGCAGGTATCCCTTTTCCCCAACATAGGACGCATACTCGTCGGGCGATATGCTGCCCGTGTACCCGAGCGCGTGGGAAAGCTCATCCGGAAAAGCATAGGCGCGGGAGTGCGTGGGAACTACCTCAACACCGCTCCAGTTTGCGGCGTCGGACAAAAGCATAACCGCCTGCTCCTGGGAGAGGCCGCGCATGATTTCAACGGGTTCAGAACGGTCGCGCGGAACGTCCGCGAAACGCTCAACCAAATCAAAAGCCGGAACCCCTAGAGCGCGGGCGATGGTTTCAAAAATAGCATCCTCCTCTTCCTGTGTCTCCGGCAAATCCGCGGGTACCACCACAATGGCAAAATCAGGGACGTTGTATGCGAGGCGCTTCTGGTCCGCGTCAAAAATGACCCCCCGGGCCGGGATGAGCGGAACGCTGCGTATGCGGTTGCCCTCGGCGGCGCCATAGTACTCCTCCCCGCGCACCACCTGCAGGTAGTACAACTTTCCCACGAGCGCCCCAAAAATGAGGAATGCGAATACTGCGAATGCGGACCCCCGGTATCGGTGCGTGCGGGGGCTTATGCCGGGTTTCCGGTACGAATCAGCGGCAACAATGTCGCCATCAACCTCATACCGAAATGCGGGCAGACTGCGGTCGCGGATTCCGCCGCCATGCTCTTGTATGATAAAGGGATCAGGCGCCATATGCGGCTACGCCTTTCGCGCACTACCCGCGCTTTTGGATATCAGGAGCCATTTGTGCGCGGCCGCGCTTCCCGCGCGCGCCACGAGCGCTACGAACGCGCTAAAAGTTACCGTCGCAAGCGCGCTGTACAGCGCCTGCGCGGCGAGGGATCTCGGGAGAGTTGCGGGCAAGGCCGAAAACAGCGAAACCGAAAGGTGTACTACAACCTCAAATCCGAGCGCGTATCCGAACACAAGCGCAAGCACCGCCAAAAGCGTCCGTTTGGAATCAATTCTGGCAACCAGGCCGCGGCTGGCTTCAACCGCGGCCCACGACAGCGCAAGTACTGCCTCAAAGGTCCCAAACGGCACCAAAGGGTTCAAGATATCCAACATAAGGCCGTAAAAAAGCGCGCCAAAAAGCGCGGATGAATCGGTTGAGCAGCGCGCCGCGTAGAGCACTGCCACAAAACCCGTGTACATCCGGAATCCATCCGTAAGGGCGGGCGCAAACACCGCGTCAATCGCGAACGCCGCAAGCAAAAGCAGAAGTATGCGCATAGCTACGGGTCCGCGGAAAACGGGATGAATATCAAAACCTCGAAAAAAGAATCCAGGGAACCCGCCGGAATGAGCAGGGCTTCCTTAAAAAGCTCGCCCTCGGTGTACGAGACCGTGCCGACCGTGCCGAGCAGAAGGCCTGCGGGCGTGTTCTCTTCCAAGAGCGACGTAACCACCAGATCCCCAACCCCGAGTTCCGCATCCGGTACGACCAGCTCCATGGCAAGCCCGGCCCCGGGCGTGCCCCTGACCACGGCCTCAACAGTTGGATGGGCGGCGCTTTGCGCCGCAACAGCGCTCTTTTGGTCGCCTGCGGGCAGGACCAGGCTGAAATGCTCAAACACGGAAACAACCTTTCCCACAAATATCCCTTCCCGGGTTGCCACTGCCGTGTTTTCCAGAACTCCGGAAGCGCTGCCTCGGTCAACCAGGAGCACGCGCGTATCTCCCACGCGTTCTACTGCAACCACGCGGCCGGACACCGAAGGAAAAGCAACAGCGGAAGGCTTTGCGGCTGGGGCATCCGATTCGCGTGAAAGCAGGGCAATAACCTGTTCCTGTTCCGCAATGCGCCGCTTCAAATCACCTCCTCTGCGCGCGCCGGAGGCAACCGCCGAAATGCCCGCGCCGAGCCGAGCCGCCGGTGAAAAAAACGAAACGAGCGGCAGCACTGCCGCATCCACGGCGCGCGAAAACGGAGTTGCGTGGTACAGGATGACCAGTGCCCCGAACGCCCCAAGCAGGGCCATGTTTTTTTTGTTTGCCATACGCGTGAAAATTTTTTGATTTTTCGGCGCGCTGCCGCGCGGCGCCTTTATGGCGCTACCCGAACACCGAGGTGCTCGCGGCTTCAACTTCCGAGAGGAGCGCTTCGTCGTCAAGGAGCAATCCGGTGCCGCGGACCACCGCGGTCAGGGGGTCGTCAACCACGCGCACGGGCATGGTAAGCTCTTTTGCAATGAGAGCGTCAAATCCGCGCAGGAGGGCGCCCCCGCCCGAGAGCAGGATCCCGCTCTCGTAGAGGTCGCCGATAAGCTCCGAGGGGGCGTTCTCTATGGTGGTGCGGATTGCGTCCATAATGGTCCGCACCGGGCGCTTGATTGATTCCCGTATTTGCGCATCTGTGACCGAGAACTCCTTGGGCAGGCCGGTGAGCATGTTGCGCCCCTTTACCGAGAGTTCGCCCGCCTGCTCAACGCTTGGGATCACGGAACCGATTTTAATCTTGATTTCCTCGGCCGCTTTCCTGCCGAGGCCTACGTTGAAATTTTCCCTGATAAAAGACTGGATCGTCGCATCAAGCGTGTTCCCCGCTGTTTTGAGCATGGTGGATGCCACCACCCCGGCCAAAGAGATGACGGCAATGGACGTAATTCCTCCCCCGATTTCAACCACCATTCTGCCGTACGATTCCCGCACCTGCTGGCGGGCGCCGATTGCCGCGGCGAGCGGGGAGAGCACGAGGCGCACCTCGCGCGCGCCCGCGCTGGTTACGGCATCAATCACGGCCTTGCGCTCAACTTCCGTAATTTCCAGAGGGACGCTCACAATGGCGCGCGGGCGGGGAGAGAACGCGAACGAGCCGCGGTGGATTTTTTCAATGCAATGCTTGATGAACTTTTCCGCAACCTCAAAATCGGATATCACGCCCGCAACCATGGGCTCAACCACTGCGATGTGCGGCGGAGTCTTGCCGAGCATTTTTTTGGCGTCAATCCCGATTGCCACCAAGGCCTCGGTGCGGGTGTTCAAGGCCGCGATCGTGGGTTCGTTGATGGCAATGCCTTTGTCCTTAACGTAAAAAATGGAATTTGAGGTTCCGAGGTCAATGCCAATGTCTTTTGAAAGCCTTCCGAAGAGCCGTAGTGCCATAGGGGCGCGGAATCGTTAGTAGGAGCTTTACCCTACCACAGCCTGCCAGATCCGTCCACCAAAGCGCCCAATGTCGCGGTACGTAATAACCACGGCAAGCAGAATCAAAAGCGCAAAACCCACCCTGTGGAACCAGGCCTCCACCTCTACCCGGGAGGGCTTCCTGCGGATTGCTTCAGCCGCAAGGAATATAAGCCTGCCCCCGTCAAGAGCCGGGAACGGAAGGATGTTGATGATGGCGAGGTTGAACGAGAGGATGGCTGTGAATATGATGACGTGCGAAAGCCCGAGCTCTATGGCGTCGTCCGCGGCAACCGCAATGGCGAGCGGCCCGCCCAAATTATCCCCAACTCCCTGGCCTTGCCAGAGCCCCTGAAAAATCCTGCCGAACGCGCGGGCAATGCGGTCTAAATAGTTTCCGGTTGCAATGGTGCCTGCAACAATGGCCTTATGCGCGGGCAATCTGGCGATGCCGACTTCCGAAAGCCCGACGCCGATGACGCCGCGATCAATATCTGCTTCCGGAAGCATAACGCTCTCAAGCACAACTGCCTGCTCCACCCCGGCGCGCTTGTACCGAACCTCAAACGGAGCGCCGATTTCTTGCGCGCTGGTAAATTGCTGGAATGACGCAATATCCCTGAACAAAACGCCATTAGCAGACACAATGGCGTCACCCACTGCAATGCCCGCTTCCTCGGCCGGAGAATCCTTAAGCACCTCAACCACCACCAGGCTCTGGTTGTGCATGTATTGGGGCTCAATGGGATCTCCGCTTTCAACCGGCGCGCCCGCCATAAACAGGATGATGAGCAAAAGCCAGCCCGCAACCACGTTCATGGATACGCCGGCAATAATCACGAGGCCGCGCTGCCAGGCCGGCTTTGAGCCGAAGCTGTCCGGCTCCTGGCCCCGCTCCCCGTCCTCGCCTTTGATTTTTACGAACCCTCCCAGGGGAATGGCATTGATGGAGTACACGGTATTCCCCTTTTTCCTGCTCGCAACCTTGGGCGGAAACCCAATGCCGAATTCGAGAACGGCAATCCGGAAAAGGCGAGCGGCAAAAAAATGCCCGGCCTCGTGGACCAGAACTAAAAATCCGAGGATGATGATGAATCCGATAATCGTAATCAGCATAGTTACAACTGCATGAGCTCTTTTTCTTTTTCAGTTGAAATGCTCTCAAGCGCCGCGACCGCCTGCTTAGTGTCCTCATCCAGGCGCTTGATTTCGTCCAGCCGGTCGTCTTCCGTAAGCTCACCGGCCTTTGCCGCGCGTTCTATGCGCTTTTTTTCTTCTTCCCGCGCGACTCTCATGGACACGCGCGCTTTCTCCAGAGTTTCTTTGAGGGACTTAACCGCTTGCATGCGGTTTTCCTGGGTCATCTGCGGAATGCTTGCGCGCACCACGGATCCCGAAACGCTCGCCGAAAGCCCGCGGTTTGCCCCGATGATCGCCTTTTCAATGTCTTTAGTGATGTTTTTATCCCACGGCTCAACAAGCAGTGTCCGGGCATCTTGGATGGATGTGGAAGCCAAGCCGGAAAGCGGCGTCTGGGCTCCGTACGCTTCCACGCTGATATCAGCCACCATGTCCGGGTGGGCACGGCCGGTGCGGAGCTTTTTGAGGGCGAGAATAAAATGCTCCTGGTTTTGCTTAAGCTGCTGGGTGAATTCCATAAGACCTCTTGCAGAATAATTTTTCGTAGCGAAATTTTAAACTATCTCCTGCTTAAGCCTGCGCCCATAAACAGCATGTCGGAGTTCCCGGGGTACAGGGCAAGCTCCGTAGCTGTCCGGGTCGTGGGAAGGGGCCGCGGAATCCAGTTGAACCCGCCGTCCAGGGAGTGGTACAGGGTGGACGTGGTCCCGTAGAAAATCTCAAGCGGATTCTCCTGGTTTACCGCAACTGAATATATGTTAGCGTCCCGCGGACCCGAAATCAAGGGCAAACTGGTCCAGTCCTCCCCATGGTTCAGGCTCCGCAGGAGCCCGTAGCGCGAAGCGTACACAATGCCGGATGGAACGAGCGCGTAGCCGCGCGGGTCATTGGCGCCCGCAAAAGGCTTGAACTCCTCTTCAAAGTAGGACCAGTGCTCCCCCGCATCTTCGGAACGCGCGAGGCCCCTGCCGGAAACAAGCGCATACATAGTCTGGTCGCGCTGCGGGTGGAACTGCATGCGGGTGAGCGTAGTACCTGTGCCGAGCGATGCGTGCACGCGCCAGGATATGCCGGAGTCGTCCGAAACCAGCAGATCGCCGATGCTCGTGGCCGCGTACACGGTCGCGGTGCGGCCGGGGCGCAGGGCAACGCTCGTGATGAGTATGCCCGGATTGTCGCTGGTGTAGACGCTCTTCCACGTCACGCCCTCATCCGTTGACAGCGCTACTGTTGCGCCAACCGCCGCATAGATGCGGCTCGGGTTCTCGGGGTGTATGGCTATGTCAGCCACTCCGGTGTTCGGCAGGACCAAATCCCAAAAATGCCCCTGGTTCCACGAAAACCACAGCCCGCTCTTCTCGCTGATTGCGAACAGTTTGCGCGGATCAGCCGGCGAGAACACGAACCGCGCGATATTCACCTCGCTGATGGTCTTCTCTGAAACGCGGTCCTTGTATATGGTTGAGCGCTGTTCCCACGCCTCTCCATCGCTTGCGGAAACCCACACCCCGCCGTCAGACGCCGCAAGATTAGATCGTCCCGGCGTGCATGCCGCTCCGAGGAACAATGGAAATGCCAGTATGATGGCAAGTGATAAGGCGCGCATATTTTGTTTTTATAGTGAAATGATGAGGCGCTCCGCAACGAGCTGCCAGTTGCGCGCCTTGGGGTATGCCAAGGCCCGGATGAGGTCGCGCATGGCGCGGGCCAATGATTTTGAACGTGTTCCGGAAAGCCGGGAGCGCAGCTTGGGAAGCGCTTCCTGGAGCCAGGAGCGGATGTCGCCTTGGACGATGCCCGCGGAAAGCCACAAGCGCATGCGCGCAGGCGCCGAATCTGCCGCAAGCAGGGAGTGGATCAGGTGCTCCGGGCCGGTCGCGGGCCTATCCTCCCGCTCCGGGGCAACATGCAGGGCCACCACGCGCGAATACACAGTGGGAAGGATGCGCTTTGCATGATTTAAGAGCAAAAAAATGTACGTACTATCGCTTGGCTCCTCCAAAATTTTCAAAAACGCATTCTGGGCTTCAGTGTTTAAGGTGTGCGCCTGGTTGATGATGAGCGCCTTTTTATCCGCGGCAAGGGGGGTCAGGGAAAGCCAGGACCGCGCCTCGCGCACCGTGCCGATGGTTATCACGTCTTCCTCCGGCCCAATGATTTTGATATCCGGATGCGCCATTGAATCAGCCGGAAAAAAATCTTTCAAGAACAGCCCAAGCAGTTCCATCTTGCCCGAATTCTCGGGCCCGATGAGCGCGTAGCCGTGCGCCAGCGTTTTGTTCTCTGATGCATGGTGCAGGTAAGAAAGAATATCCTGGTGCATGCATCCATTATACAAATAATTATGCAGGTGCGTCAAGGAAAAAGGTGTCAGGTACCTTTTTTTCACCGTGGTACAGGGCTCTCATTTTTTTAACATGCACCTCAAGGTGAACGTTTAGCTGGTCGCGAGAATAGAGCGCTTGTAGGACTCAAGGTTTTCCAAAGCCACGCCCGTGCCCTTTGCCACGCACAGCAGAGCTTCGTCCGCGGTGTAGGCAGGCACGCCGGTTGCCTGGGCAATCAAGCGGTCCATGTTCCGCAGGAGCGATGAACCGCCGGACAACACAATTCCCTTATCTATCACGTCCGCGGAAAGTTCCGGCGGCGTGCTCTGGAGCACGGTTTTGACGGACGAGATGATGCCTTCCAGTTCAGCCTGGATTGCCTCGGTCACGTCATCGGACGACACCGTGACCGTGCGCGGCAAGCCCGACACCATGTCCCTGCCGCGCACCTCGCTTGACATCTTCTTCTGCAGATACAAAGCAGAGCCGATGCTGATCTTGATTTCCTCGGCGCTGCGCTCGCCGATGGCCAGGTTGTACTTCTTGCGGATGTGCTCCATGATGGCCGCGTCAAACCGGTTCCCGCCGATGCGCACCGAGTTGTTTGCCACGATTCCGCCCAGCGAGATGACGGCCATTTCGCTCGTGCCGCCGCCCAGGTCTATGATCATGTGCCCGCTTGCGGAGCCAATTGGAATATTCGCGCCTATTGCCGCGGCAATGGGCTCTTTGATGATGTATGCCGCTTTTGCGCCTGCGGCAATGGTCGCGTCAATCACGGCTCTCCGCTCGGTTGAGGTGATGCCCGCAGGAACCGCAACCATCACCTCGGGCCGAAACAGCCGGATGGATCCCACTGCCTTGTTGATGAAGTACTTGAGCATGGCCTCGGTGGTCTTGTAGTCCGCAATCACGCCCTCGCGCAAAGGCCGGGACGCCACAATGGTGTCCGGCGTGCGCCCGAGCATTTCCTTTGCCTCATCCCCCACTGCCAAGACCTCGCGGTCGCGCACCGACACCGCAACTACCGAAGGCTCGTTCAGGATAATGCCTTTTCCGGGCACGTGCACCAGGGTGTTGGCCGTGCCCAGGTCAATGCCGATTTTTGATACAAACAGGCTCATAGTGAAGTCTTAACGTCAGTTCATCTTATGCTTTTGAGCAGCGCGCGTCAAGCCAAAAACGCCCCGTTCAGAACCTCTGCTCCCGCGCCGGGCCTGCCACTCTTACTTTGTGAGCGTGATGGTGCGGTCGCGAGCCAGGTCCCACGCGCCCTGCACGCGGTTGCCTGATTCTTTATCCAGAACTTTTTGGGGTTCTCTCCGGTTGATGTTGAAAGGTACGGCGAGGTCAAGTTCTAATTGATGAGGAGTTGTTCCTCCCTGCTTTTGAATATACAGCGAGTATCGGCCCTCGGCAATGCGGCTCGCGAGTTCTTTCGGCAAGGTATAGGTAAACGACAGAGTCTCCGAGGTGAGAGGCTCAATGGAAATGAACGTGCCGAACACAGTCTTTCCGTGCTCATCCGAAACCGCAACCGGCTCCTCGTTGCCCCGGGCCGCCACAAAGGTTGAGCCGCGGGGCACGTACAGCCGGGTGTAGGTCCGGTAGCGCGTGGTCTTCCAGTCAAAATCTCCGGTGTGCTCGTAGGTGACGGAAACCGTTGCGCTCATCTTCCCGTCCGCGCCCGGCGCTAATGCGTAGCTAATGGTTCGGTTGATGGCGGGATCGCTCTTGAGGCTGCCCAGATTGGCATCAACCACGAAAAAGTAATCCCCGTCCGCGGGCGCCACCTGGCCCGCCCACTGCATGCTCTCTGCCAGGCGCTGCGCTACTTCGTCCTCAAAGTACACCAAGAGCTGCCGTTCGCCCAAAGCATCAAGCACAATGGGCACGAGCAAACGAAGCTGGTCCAGAGACATACTGAATACCTTTTCCTTGAGCTCGCGGGCCACGTCATCAATGATCTCCTTGCGGTTGTAGATGGTAATGCCCTCGCCCTTAAACCCAAGCTCAACGTGGTACGCGAGCTCATCAATCAGGTTTTGCGAAGTGAATTCCTTGCCGTTGACCGCAATCGGCCCGAGCACGCCCATCAATTCCTCCACAACCGTAGGGGTCAGAGCAATCACCCCGTCAAACCGAGATACCGGGCCGCGCTCATCTTTGTAAAACTGGATTGCGCGGGCCGCTGATGTGGGGAAATCCGGATCCCAGTTTGAATCCCTCAAAAACCACTGCGACTGCTTGATGTACCGCTGCAAGGGCGCGGGAGGGATCTTTTCGTTGTATGCTTTGGCCGGCTCATCCAGGTTATACACGTTGTCTGTGGTAAACGAAACCACGCCCGCGTTGCGGACCCGCAACACGCCGTACGTGCCAATGAACCCGCCGGTCGGCCGCAGCTCTGTATTATTCTGCAGGAGCAGGAGGTACGTCTTTTCGCCGGGGTACCCAAGCACGCGCGGGGCAGCCCCAATCCACGGGGACATGCGGTTAAACACGGTCTGGCCCGCCAAGAGCTTTTCCGAGAGCTGGTTTATTTTTGAATTTATTGATGAAAACCGCGTAGTGCGGCGCGCGTCTTCCAAAAACACCAGCGCCAAACCGGTCTGGTTGGCAACGCGCTCCCAAAGCACGGTTGAATCGCTTATCGCTTTCAAAAAAGCGGCTTTATCCTGCTCTGTAAGCTCGCTAAAAGAATTAACGCTCGTCTCTGACAACAGGGGCACTCCCTCTGCCCACAGGATAACCGGCCGGGCAGACGCCAGCGAGAGCTTGCCCGCGGCGATGAGCGACCGGACGGACGCAGCTTCGTTTGAAACGAGCGGCAGGAGCGTAAATGGATACAGCTTGTCCAGGTCGCGCTCAAATTCGGAGAGATTGACTTCCGCCGCATCTAAAAGCGCTATGGTTCCCTGCCAGTCGCGGGCAGCTGCGGACGTTTTCAGGGGTTCCACCAGCCCGGCCATCTGCCGCGCATTACGGTATGCGTCTATCGCGAAATACCCGTAGTACACAACCAAAAACAGCGCAACCAGGCCCGCAGCCGCAATTCGCTGGTTTTTTTGGGGAACCAATTTCCGCATGCTCTCCCTGCTGAAATATGGCTTGAGGTCGGTAAGTTTAAGCATGGCGTTTTTCCGGCAGATTGAATCCCCACTTCCTAAAATATTTCAGGGCGCTCCCTAGATGTATCCAGGACATCTTGTTGAAGAACGATAAATAGAAATGGCTTGATACGGACGCGCGGCCGTGGTAGTGGATGATTTCCACATCCGAAAGGTACCGCACCTCAAAGCCTGCTTCCCAGAACCTGCGGCACCAGTCCGTGTCTTCCAGGAACAAAAAGAATCGCTCATCCATCAAGCCCACCTGTTTGATTGCCTCGCGCCGCGCGATCATGCACGAGCCCTGCACCCAGTCCACCTGCCGGTTGTCCGTGTGGTCCCAATCCATCATCAGGTACTTTTTGATTGCGCGCTGCGCGAACCCGAGCCGCGCAAGCGGCGTGCGGCGGTACATTAAAACCTGGGGCGAGGGGAAGCGGTACACAAAATACTGCAAGCTCCCGTCCGGCGAAAGCAATCGCGGACCCGCGATCCCGACGTTCGGGTTTGCGTCCATATAATCCGCCATTGCCTTGAGGGAGTTGTCCCAGATCACGATATCCGGATTCATGATGAGCGCATACCGCCCAGCCGAACGGCTGATGCCCAGATTATTGCCCGCGGAAAACCCCTTGTTCTCTTTAGACTCCAAAAGCTTGACCTGCGGAAACCGCGGCAAAATCTTTTCTTTGATATACGCAACCGACCCGTCCGTGGACGCGTTGTCCACGATGACAATTTCATAATCAAGATCCGCGGTATGTTGAACCATGCCCTTGATGCAGGGCAGGAGGAAATCCTTGGTGTTGTAATTAAGTATGATGGCTGACAGGTCCATATTTTCGGATGTCATTGCGAAGCGCCAATGAGGCGCTGAAGCAATCCTTGTCCCGAGCGAAGCGTGGGGATTATCGTCGCAATAGGGGTACGTATATAAATTTAAGCAGTTCGTACACGGCTACAAACGGCATGCGCCACCAGTCTCTCCATGAGAGATTTTTTTTGAGCATCAGCAAATGGTTCTTGTAACTCTCTTCTTTGGCCCAATCGTGCCGTGACTTCCTGTTACCTTTTGAGACCGCTCGTTGATGGAGAGCCATTGCTTTTATAGCTAGTCTTGATTCATAGCCCGTGCGATTTAGCCGCCAGGCAAGGTCAGCGTCCTCTTTGTACATCCAAAACCTCTCGTCAAAGATGCCGTACTTATCTTTGGCTGATTCCAAGGCCGAAAGCCTATAAAGCGCGCATGCCCCGGACACGCCCCAGACCCTCTCTGTGGGCTCAAATTTTGCGTTTTCAAGCTTGTTTTCGCCAGTATTGGCCACCTGGCCCCAAGGCAGTATTTTAATGCCCAGTGAGTCAATTATGCCAGATTTTTGGCCAAAAGGCAATATTTTATAGGTTTTGGGGGCTACCGCGGCTATCCGACTTCCCCCCCCTGTAATCAGGGGGGGATTAAAGGGGGGGTCTGCCTCCATTTTAGCAACCATCTCCTTGAGGCACCCTTCTTGCAGTTCCACATCCGGATTCAACACTAAAACATACGGCGCTGCGCACTCCGCAAATCCTTGATTGTGCGCCCTTGCAAATCCCTTGTTGTCGTTATTGGTGATGACGCGAACTTCGGGATGATATTTTCGAACCCAATCAAGTGTCCCATCTGTTGATGCGTTGTCAATCACAAGAATATCAAAATCAACACCCTGCTGTTTTGCGATTCCCCTAAACAGGCGCTCAAGGTGTTCTTGCGAATTGTGTGTAACAATCTGGATTTGAACTTTCGGCATAATCAAGAGTTAAGCAATTCAAAATACCGCTCCCTGCTCATGCCAGCGGTTTTGAGCAGGCCCTCTATGATATACACCGGAACCTGCCGATACATAGGGATGATGAGCGAACGCTTAGTGCCTGTCTTGTCATATACCAAATGGTCGCCCCTGGTTCTGATATGCGTGAAACCGTCCCGTACGAACACGTGCACCAGCTCCCTCCAATGTACCGGCGCCATCCTGGGCATACGCTAAATCGCCACGCTCATCTTTTCGTGCTTGACAATCTCCGGAGGTTTCCACTCTTGATCGTACGTAAAACCCAGTTCTTCTAGTACATCCTTAGTCGTACCTTTACGTTCTGTCTCCTCGAAAAAAATCTCCGTGACTTCCTGTATATTTTTCCAGGCTTCCTCGACTGTATACCCGCACGACGAAAGCTGCAACAAAGGAATGTGTGCCACATACATATCTCCTTCTTTCCAGATTTGGGTGTCCAGTTGCACAAATGATGACTGCATACGCCCACAGTATATCAAGTATCCTGCTTTTTATCAACCAACCCCGTCACCAACATCACGATGCTGATTCCTAAGGGATGGTTCAAGTACGGGCTTACGCCATGCGTGAGCACAACTGCAACAAGCCCGGCTAATGCGCCCAAGATGAAATAGTTCTTCTCGCGGCTCGCGATGCGCCAGCCGGACTTGAGGATGCGCCAGAGCAGATAGAGGTACGCGCCAACGCCGAGCAAGCCTATCTTCAGCCACATCTCCAACCAGCCCAGTTCAAAGGCCGTAGTGGTGTAATTTCCGTCCGGATTATTTTTTAGCACGCGCGGGTCTTGGGATTGGTAGGTCACGCTGGTCCCGAATCCTGCGCCGAGCACCGGATGGTTCTTGATTGATTCAAGCAATGGTCGGATTTGCGCATAGCGGGACGAAACCGCTGCTTCGCCCGTGAATTTCCCGGCGCGGTTTTTTATGAGGTCAGCGTCCGCGTTGCTTGGCGGAATCGGGAACTGCATGGCAACCACGACAAGCCCTAAAGCCAATACGCCCGTGCCCGCGGTGATGGCGACAAAACGCCCGATGGTTTTGATGCGCTTGGGCATTATGACGAACAGCGCGATAATTAAAGCGACAAACGCAATAACCATTGCCAGCCAAAAACTGCGCGAAAAACTTGCAATGATGGCAGCCAAAGACAATACCAACAATCCAATAGTCATTGCGAGGCCATAGGCCGAAGCAATCTTATTGTCGCCATAAGGCTTATTGCTTACATTAGGCTCCGTCTCGTTGTTAGGATTGCTTCGCTTCGCTCGCAATGACATAAAGAGAACACCGAGCAACATAAACACTCCGAACACCAGCCAAATCTGGGACTGCATAAAGATGCGCGAGAGAATGGCAGTGGGATCCACGTTTGTAATTTCCGCAAGATGGCTGGCTCGCGACCATGCATACAACACATCCTGCAATCCGAACAGTTCATGGCTGAAGATGTAAAACAAGATGACGGTCTTGGCCGCGAGGTATCCCATGGCCGCGGTTATGACAATGCCTACGCGCCGCAGAGCGTCAGACGAAGAGAGCACATCATACATCGGAAATATCAAGGCAAAATATAAATAATTGTTGGCATCCGAAAAAACCAATCCCAGTTCATTGCCGCGAAGTGCGCCCCATGCAATCCCCCAGCCGAGGATGACCGCAAGCGCCAAATAGGGTTTGAATAGTTTTGAATGTAAAAACTCAATCCTGCGCTTCTGCGCGGCGCGCGCTCCCCACGCCAGCATGACTGCAAGCCACAGCGCCATGCGGATTGACACCTCAAACCCGCCAATGGAAATTTCCAGCATCCTGCCGAATGAGCCAATCACCAGCTCACCAAAAACCAGCATCACCCCATGCTCAAGCCGGCGTATGGTCAAAACAATTGCGCTGACTGCAACAATGCCAAACAGCCACGCGCCTGTTTGCGGGGATGCGAATGACAGGAACGACAGCGCTTCAGCCAGAACTGCAAAAATGATTGAATATTTAAATAGAGTCATATGAGCGATTGTCATTGCGAGGAGGCGTACTCGCCAACGAAGCAATCTTATCAGCGCGATGAGGAGGGTCATAGTAAAGACATACCTAAACGCGACGTTAAGTTTGCTTCGCCCTTGAGTACAGGGTCTCGCAATGACAATGGTATCATACCTTTTTTGGGCAAAAAAAACAGGGGGATCTCTCAAGACTATCCGAGAGTCCCCCTTGATACGCCGCAGGGCTACTTGCCCTTACTCCTCTTCTTTCCGCCTCCCTTGGACGCGATCAATCCTGCAATCCCACCCGTGATGGTTCCGGGTTTGGGATGGGCCTCGTCCTGCTGGGAGTGACTATGGGATGCGCCACTACCCTGCGATTTGGGCGACGGGGATGTTGGCTGTGCCCGCTTTGAACGGTCACTGGGCCGGCGCACCCTGGCCGTGTCATTCGGCGGGCCAAGCACGAGCTTCCACACCTGGACGTTGCCGCGGCCCAGACAGACCGTGCATTGGGGCGGCGCAAGCTGCAAGTCAACTTCAGCTTCATCCAGAACTGCCTGTACTTGCGGCCGCAACTTGGCGCACACCTTTTTGCACAAGCACTTGCCACTGCCTTTGCAGTGTTCACACAGCTTTGGCGTGGACACTGGTTGCCTGATTCTCATCTCGCCGCCTCCCCATGCTCGCACAGACGCATGGTGGAAACCGCCTCCGCCTGCACAGCCTGTTTGACGCACGGGAGAACGAGGCGAAGCCTGAACCTGGCGAACCACACGAAGCCGAACTCGAACCGGTCGACGTCCACGTAAAGCCTCTCGCGGTCGCCGAAGTAGAAGAAGGCGATGAAGAAGTTTCCTCCCGACTTGAAGAGAAAGAACGTCGCATGCCCGTCGGTGCGGAGCCAGCCGCGGTACTTCCTGATAAAGCCCACAATCTGGCTCTGGGTCAGGCAGAGGCGGCCGGTATCAGCGGAGACCGAGCCGAACATCTGGCCGAACGTCGCGTCGCGAGCCAGTCTATAGACAGCAACCGGCGCGGCTGCTGTCGGGCCGCTCGCCTCGTTCGCACCCCAGTTGACGAAGTCCGGGTCAATGCCGCCGGTAAAAAGGTCCGTGGCGCCGGGGATGGTCTCCTGCCCGTCCGTCTCGTCTATGACGAGCGTCTTGCCGCCGGAGATGAGGCGGAGAATGGGCTCGACCCCCAATGACCCGAACCGGCCTTCGTGGAATGCCTGCAGGGCAGCGAGCGCCCGCTCCGGATCGTACGGATACTCATCCTGCCCGAGCTGGCGCAGGATTTCTCCGAGCCGCCTGCTTGCGGTTCTCTGCTGATCGCCGGTGAGAATGTATCCCACGACAATCCTCCCTCTTGTAATGGCTTATACTCGCCAGCACCCCATGTGCCGACAAATACTCGCCGGTATGAAAAGATCTACCACCCGTGAATAGCCACGGCGCTTCTGCCTCATTAATTGAGGCAATAATCTATAATACCACTTCCCCACTACTTCGTCAAGTAGCGCCAGGCGCTACGGAAAAACCACCACTGCTTTTGGACGGTTCCCGCCTGGCCGAATGACTGTCCTCCATGGTGGATGATGGACGTGCCGGGCCAGTACACTACTTTGAAGCCCGCACGCTTGGCGCGGCGGCAGAAATCAACCTCCTCAAACCAGATAAAGTACTTGTCATCCAGCGCTCCCACCCCCCCTTTGTCCCCCCCTCGGGCAGGGGGGGAAAGCTTTTCTATCGCACTGCGCCGGATGCACATAAACGCGCCCATGACCTGGTCCGCCTCTGACTCACGGGCATAGTCAAAATCTTTTGCCAGATAATAATTCAACAAAGATGGAAACAGTTTGTACAGTTTGAAAAATATAATTGCGATGTCGCGCACACGCGGAAACCGCCGCACCGAGGGCTGGAGTGTGCCGTCCGGATTCAAGAGCTTGCATCCCAGAACGCCAATGGAGGTATCGCTCTCCATCTTATCAAACACCTTCTTGAGCGAGTTCTCGGTGAATTCGGTGTCCGGGTTCAGTAATAAAACATATTTCCCGGATGATTCTTTGATGGCGATATTGTTTGCCGCGGCAAAACCTAAATTTTTTGAATTACGAATCAGCTTGATTGTCATCCCGAGGGGGTATTCGCCCCCGAGGGATCCCTTGTACGTTCCATTTGCAGGCTGTAAGGGATTCCTCCACTCCGCTCGCCTTCGGCTCGCTTCGGTCGGAATGACATCAAAATTACTCTCCAGCATCTCCACTGTTCCATCGGATGACGCATTATCAACCACAATCACCTCAAAACCAACGCCTGCAGTATATGCATATAAAGACTCCAGGCACTTCTCCAAAAGGCCTTTTACGTTCCAGGATATGATGATGACCGAGATATCCATACACCAGCACAGTAGCATATTTCGGGAATAAAGGGCATTAACCCTATGTTAGCTCCTCGGCTCGGAAATGAAAAGAGTACTTTTCATTTCACTCGCTCTACGTCGCTAATAAAAAAAGAGGCCGCCCGGAAAATCCGACCGAGCGGCCCTGCCTCACCTTTCCAGGCTTCATCGCGTCACCGCGAGATCGCCGCAAGCGCGACGATGAGCAAGAGCACGGCCACAAAGAGAACACCAGTGCCGCCGTAATGGCAGAACCAGCTGTCCAGCCAGTTCCATATTCTGTCGCATTTTCTGCATTCCACGGCTCACCTCCGCCTTGTGGGCTAATAAGGAAACCCTAGCTTCGGACATACACCGCGCCGGCGAAAAAGCCCGAGTAGATGAACGCCAAAAACCAGTACGGAACCCCGCCGGTGATTGTCTTGAAGACCGGCAATGAAAGGACGAAAAACACGGCCCACATTCCGGCCGTGATGGCCAGCTTCACGGTCCGCGCGCTCATCCCTGCCCCCTTTGCTGGCGAATATGGAACCTGCATACCAGCACGACGGCGACAAGCGCCGCCGAAATGGATATTACAAGCCAGGCATACATGGCTCAACCCTCCCTTTCTGACTAGAAATCCAGTTTCCTATCGCGCCCGTGCCGCCCATGCCCAGCAGAATACCGCCCGCGCACAGCATTATGGTGTTAGCCAACGCTTGCCTCCTCGAGTGAAAGTCGCTTTTTCATTTCAAGGAGCAAAACCGCCTCCTCGGTATATAGTTACACTACCTCTAATTTTTGACTTTGCCAAGACAAAAGAGGTATGCTTGTATCAATCGTTCATATCCCCATTACGAAAGAGGAAACAGGTGGATAAACACGAACGAGAACGGCATTGCGAAACCGCGAAGCGGCTGTACGCAGGAAGGCGCGTAAGCGTCACGTCCCGGGACTTCACTGAACCAGTAGTGCTGGACGTGCTCCGCGCGAACTCCAACCGCGGGTGCCCGTTTCAAGAGTTGTACTCCTTGTACGGCATAGACGTGCCAGGAGGCTTTGTTCGGGAGGTGGGGTTCTGGGAGGGAGACACATGCATCAACGTCATCGGCTGACCGCACGAATGCGGAAGCCAAAAAGGGCGGCTGCTCTCAAAGAGATGCGGCCGCCTCTTCACGTCAGGCTATGTTTTTGTTTGATCCGAGAAATAGCTGCCTGGTATTGTTTTACTTTTCTTCCAACGCCGAGTTTAGTCAAAAACGACGGCATCCAGGCGGACATGGTGCCGCCGGGCTTGACGGTAAACAGCGCCTCATCAATCCACTTCCCGACGTGCCCCTGCTCCAGCATAGTAAGCCACAAATCCCAATCTTGCAAGCGCTTGAGCGACTCGTCAAATCCCGGAAAGTGCTCCCGCCGCATAAGTGATGTGGTGTGGATATAGGGCATCTCGCGGAGCTTGTCCGCGCTGAACTCCCAGAGCCTGAACTTTTTCCATCCGAACTTGAATGATGAGTATGCGTACGACACACCCGGGTTCTCATCAAGAACTTTTGACATTTTGGACAGCATGCCCGGCCGCATGACCACGTCCGCGTCGCAGAAGAGGATGTATTGGCCGGTTGATTCTTTGAACCCGCGATTGCGCGCTGATGGAGCTCCTCTGTTCTCCTGCCGGATGACGCGAATGCTCGCGACATCGCTGACTGGCTCCCGCGACCCATCATCAACGATAATAATTTCAAAATTTTGAAATG
Source organism: Parcubacteria group bacterium (assembly GCA_016181765.1). Taxonomy (NCBI): domain Bacteria; species Parcubacteria group bacterium. The sequence continues at coordinate 48,134 of JACOYR010000004.1, forward strand.
TTTGATTTTTTATGGATTGCAAACATTGCGCAAGCTCTTTGGCGTGGTTATAGACGGGGATGATAATGGAAATTATGGGTGAGTTCATATTTCTGTTTTCTGATAACCGTTTTCTATCTGCGTAATAATTGCCTCCGCAATCTGCCCGATATTACCCGGCTCAACCAAAACGCCATTATCCCCCACGGCCTCGGGCACGCCGCCCACGCGTGACCCTATGACGGGTTTATTAAACATCTGCGCTTCTTTGTACACAATGCCATAGCCCTCAAAATCATTGGGATCGTCTGTGGGGGTGAGTATAAAGCAATCGCAGGCCGAGAGCCAGGCATACTTCTCCTCATCGCTCACTTCGCCGGTGAACATAACGTGTCCGCCCCGGCTGGACAGTTCCAGCTCCCGCCTCTCTGTTCCATCGCCGACCACCACGTACACGAGCTCCGGAACAATCTTCCAAACCTCGCGCAATGAGCGCAACACAACATCAATCCCCTTTCGCTTTACCAGGCGGCCGACCGAAAGCAGGATCGGCCGTGCGCCGAGCGCGTACTTTTGGCGGAGTTCGGCTGCATGCGCCCGGTAGCGGGCGGGGTCAACCTTCGGAACGCGCGGGTAAGAAACGCGCGCGCGTGAAGGGTCAATGCCGTATTTTAGAAGCAATTGGCTCGTTGCACGGCTGTTCGCAATAATCTCGGAAGCTTCGCGCAGAATCCTTGATGCCCACCATCGCTTCCAGGCTGAACGCCGCGCCATCACCAAATCAAGGCCGTGCACGTACACGCGATACGGAATTTTGAATCTCCACTTCCACCACAAGGCGGCATAGCCAATAGGCAGGATATGGGAAATCCAGAGATAATCAGGCCGACCACCCCCTAACCCCCTCCTGGATACAGGAGGGGGAATCGCGCGCCACAACAATGGCAGCCAGTGCGGCCACTTGTCCCAGAAATGCTCCTCGGCCCTCATGACCCGAACCAACTCGCGTGACGCGCCAACTTCGCCGGCGAGATAGGTCGCAACCCCGCCATATTTCGGGGCCCCCAGCGATTCCTGCGGAATCGTCTGGGGTAAACTCGGCGGGTACTCAAGCGTGAGCAGCAAGGGATGTTTTCTGTTCGGCATAGCGCTAGCGGCTGACCACGGATTTGAGCCACTGCCAGTCCTCTGACGTGTACGCGCGCAGGAGGAGGAGCAGCATGCCGTACAAGATGATCGCAACCGGGATGATGATGAGGAACGAGTACTCGCCCCGCAGATAGAGCACTACTTGCCCCATGAGAGCGGACGCAGCAACAATTTTAACGAGGCTTACTGCGAACCGCGCCGTGAATGTGGGGACGATATGGCGCGAGCGCACCCAGCCCAAGAACACAATCAAGATGCTGCAGAAGAGCGAGGCGTACACAGCCCCTAAAAATCCGTACAGCGGAATCAGGATCAGGTTTAAGCCCACGAACGCGGTTAACTGGATGCACCGGTTTACGGTGTTGGCGCGCTCGTTGCCGGTCGCGTTCAAGAGCGACCCGAACGGGAACTCAACGTACAAGAACACCACGGCCCAGATGAGTATCTTGAGCGCAGGAATGGAAGCGCTAAACTCGGGCCAAATCACGGTGATGATGGGATCCGCGAGCAGGTAGATGCCCACCGCAATGGGCAGGCTCACCGAGAAGAGGAGCTGCAAAGTCCGGGAAAAGATTGACTGCAGGCGCTCCTCTGATTCAACCGCATAGCGCGACATGGCCGGGTACACGGCCGCGGTGATGGCGAGCGCCACAAACGGGAACGTGAACACGATTTTCGCGGGAATGGCGTACAGGCCGACTGCCTCATCACCCACTAAGTTCTTAATCAAAATTGAATCAATGGTGTTGTACGCCTTAATGAACCCGGCAGCCAAAAAAAACGGGGCCGCGCGCTCCATCCACTCCCGCGCAAGGGGCACGTTAATGCGCAGCCGGAAATCCAATGTTGTTTTGCGCTTGATGAGCACTGCGGAAAATATGACGTGGAACAAGCTGCCTGCCCCGATCACCAGAAGCAATGCGCGCAAGTCGGATGTTTTGGAAACCACAAAAAGCCCTGCCCCAAAAATGATGATCTGGAATATAACCGTTCCAAGCGCTTCGTAGAACAGGTTCTGCCGGGCGCGGAATACGGCGTAAAAGTAGGCGGTGAACGCGTCCATCACCATGATGACCGAGGTGATGGCGAGCAGGATCCGCAGTTCGCGCCCGTACCCCAGGGCCAACGTTACTCCGTGGAGCGCCAAAATGGCGGCAAACGCCAAAAACATCCGGATGCCGAAGAGCGCGGTAAAGCGCTCTTTCTGCTTTGCGGGGTCCTGGCTGAACGTGCGTATGGCGAGCGGCACAATCCCGAAGTCAGCCACCAGGGAAAAAAATGCGGCAAACGAGAGCGCGAAAATGTAGGCGCCGAGCAATTCGGGCCCCAGGGCGCGCGCGAGCACGCTGAAGTACCCAAAGGAAAGGATTTTTTGGAACACCAGAGCCGCGGTGTACACGGCGCCCGAACGGGCGACTTGTTTGGGGTGGTGCATCTGCGGCATACTGCTATACTAGCACCTTTTTGAGAGATTACCGCTTTGACCACTGCGGGCTGCGGCGCGCGCGCTTCTTGCCCGGCTTCTTGCGCTCCTTGACCCTGCGGTCAACCGTCATAAATCCCGCGGCGCGCAGCGCGGGCTTTAATTCCGCGTTATGCGAAACGAGCGCGCGCGCAATGCCCAGGCGCACCGCTTCGGCTTGGCCGTGGGCTCCGCCCCCGAACACGGACGCGTTTACGTCGTAGGCCTTGTCCGTGCCCAGTGCGGAAAGCGAAGCCCGGGCGATGTCTGCAAGGTCAGGCCGCGGAAAGTAATCCGAAAGCTCGCGCTTGTTCACCACGAATTTTCCGCTGCCGCGCACGTAGAGCTGTACGGAGGCGCTGGCGCTCTTCCGGCGGCCGATGCCGCGGATGTACTTGCGGCCCTTAAACTGGTTCTTCTCGCTTGTCTTTTCTTCGGTAACCATCTTATTATTCTTTCGCCCCTCTAATGGCTAATCGCTTGATCATGCTCTTGCGCAGGGAGTTCTTGGGCAGCATGCCGTACACGGCGCGCTTGAGCACTTCTTCGGGACGGCGGTTCAAAAGCTGGCGGAGGCTCTCGCTCCTCAAGCTCCCCGGGCGCCTGGTAGGGCGAAAGTAGAGCTTTTGGTCCATCTTGTCGCCGGTGATTCTCATCTTGGCGTAATTTTCAACCACCACGGCATCGCCGCAGTCTTGATACGGCACGTACGAAGCCTTGTTTTTTCCCATGAGCAGCCGGGCCGCCTGGGAGGCGATCCTGCCCAAGGGAATTCCGGATGCGTCTATGGTGTGGGTGGTGCGCTGCATATCGCTCGCTCTATGTCGCCTATACGAATGAAATGATAGCCTGCAGGCCGGAGTCGCCCGGCCGAGGGGTGGTTTTGCGGATCCGCAGGTACCCGCCCGGGCGGCCCTTATACTTGGGGCCGATAACCTCAAACAGCTTTTTGACGGCCCGCTTGTTGGCCAGGGAAATGACGGCCCTGCGGCGGCGCGCCACCGAATCGTCCGCGGCGCTCGTCACCAGTTTTTCCGCGTACGGGCGCAAAGCCTTTGCCTTTGCTTCCGTGGTTTCAATTGAATCGTACAGCACCAAGCTCGCCGCAAGCTGGCGCAAGAGCGCGCGCCGCTGCGAAGCGGTACTCCTCAATTTATTGGCTTTTTTCTGGTGCCGCATATCTGATGCTTATTCTTTGGCCTCCTCCTCTTTCGCGCCTGCTTCTCCGGATCCCGGCTCCTCTGGTTCGGCTTCATCCGCGGCTTCCGAATCATCATCACCGGATTCCATAAGCGCATCAAATTCGCTCACCAGCTTAAAGTGGCCGGAAAGGATGCCCGCGGCCTGCTTAACCGCGTCCGAAACCGTAATCGTGCCGTTCGTTTCAATCTGCATGATGATTTTATCGTAATCGGTCCGGTCCCCCACGCGCACGTTGTCCACCTGGTAGCCCACCTGGTGCACGGGCGTGAAGATAGAATCAATGGCAATGGCGTTCACCTCCAAGTGCTCCTCTTTGCCGCGCGATTCCACGGTGTCATACCCGCGGCCGGGCCGCACCCACAACGCCATATCCACGGACGCAGCTTTATCGGTGAGCGTCATGATGACTTGGTCCGGGTTCGCGATCTCAATGTCGCTCGACTTCTCAATGTCGCCGGCGGTCACGGCCTGCTCTCCGGAGACGTTCAGCTTGAGCAAAACGGACTCGTTTGAAAAACTTTTGAGGTTCACGCGCTTCAAATTCAGCGAGATGTCCACCACGTCTTCTTTTACGTACTCAATGCTCGTAAACTCATGGGTCGCGCCCTTGATCTTGAATGCGTAAATCGCGGCTCCAGGCAGGGATCCGAGGAGCACGCGCCGCAAGGCGTTGGCAAGGGTCGGGCCGTATCCCGGATACAGCGGCTCAATGGTGAGTTCGCCCGCAAACTCGCTGCCGTCTCTCGGCGCAACCTTTATTTTTTTGGGGAGTGGAATAGATTCCATAGCTGTAGTTTAAAAAAATTATCTGGAGTAAAATTCAACGATTCTGCGGACGTTGATCTCGCGGCGCGGCTCGGTGACGTCGGGAAGAGCCACTACCGCGGCTTCGGCTTCGGCCGTGCGGCTAAGCCAGGAAGCGGGAGTGCGGTTGATTGCTTTCACTGCTTCCGAAAAACGCGGATTCTTCGCAACCCGGTCTATAACCGTGATGGCGGCGCCCACAGGCACGAGCATGGAAGGGGTGCTCGCCTTTTTGCCGTTTACCCGAATGTGGCCGTGGTTCACCATCTGCCGCGCCGCGGGCCGCGTTTTTGCAAATCCCAGGCGGTACACCACGTTATCCAGCCTGCTTTCAAGCATGCCGAGCATCACGTCGCCCGTGTCCCCTTGGGCGCGGATGGCTTTTTGGTAGTAATTGCGGAACTGGCGCTCCAGAATGCCGTACATGCGCTTGGCTTTCTGTTTTTCCCGGAGCTGTATGCCGTAGTTGGAGACTTTGGCGCGCAAACCGCGCGGGCCGTGCATGCCCGGAAAATAGCTCTTGCGCGAAAGCGGCGATTTGGCGGTTCCGGCCTTATCCAAATCCGGGTGCAAATCAACCCCCTCTCTGCGCGAACGCTTGTATTTTGGCGATAGGTCTCGTGCCATACTGGTTAGACTCTGCGCGGCTTTTTGGCGCGCGGGCCGTTGTGCGGCACCGGCGTCTTGTCTTTAATTGATTGGATGGCTAATCCCAAGCCCGAAAGCGCGCGGATTGCTGCGTCCCGCCCCATGCCCACGCCCTTCACCACCACGTCAACCTGGGATAATCCGGATTGTTTCACGAAATCAGCGAGCCCGCGCACCACCACTCCGGCTGCGTACGGGGTAGATTTCTTTGGCCCCTTGAATCCCGCTTTGCCCGAGGAAGCCCAGGCAACCACGTTGCCGGTTCCGTCCGCAATGGAAACCATAGTGTTGTTGTAGGTAGCATTCACGTAGGCAACCCCTTTTTTGAGGGAAACCTTGGACTTCTTCTTGCGCTTGGGAGCGGCCTTTGCTTTGGAACCGGACTTCTTCGGCGTCGGCGCAGGAGTAACTGGATTTTGTGCTTCTTCGGTCATAGGGGGTTTAGGTCTTCTGGGCTGTCGGCTTCTTGCCGCTGGTTGCAGTCTTGCGCACGTTTCCGCGCACGGTCCGGGAGTTGGTCTTGGTGCGCTGGCCGCGCACGGGCAAGTGCCGGCTGTGGCGCAAACCGCGCCAGGTTCCGATCTCTTTCAAACGCTTGATGTTCCCATGCACCAGCCGCACCAAATCTCCCTCTAGCACAATCTTGTTGCCGTCAATCACGGTGCGGATGCGGTTCACCTCTTCCTCGGTCAAATCCTTGCACCGCTTGGATTCGCCAATGTTGGCGCTCGCAAGCACTTTCCCGCTCGTTCTGCGGCCAATGCCCTTGAGGTAGGAGAGGGCGACCACAATCCGTTTGTTGTCCGGGAGCGTTACTCCCGCAATGCGTACTGCCATTCTTCGTCTAAAACTTACATAATTATTCTTAACCCTGCCGCTGCTTATGCTTCGGGTTCTTGCAAATCACGACCAGGCGCCCCTTGCGGCGCACCACCTTGCAGTCTCTGCAGATCTTTTTTACCGAAGCGCGAACTTTCATACTGTTTTAATACCGATAGGTAATCCTGCCTTTGCCCGTGTCATAGGGGCTCATCTCCACCTTGACCTTGTCAAACGGGAGCAGGCGAATTTTAAACATCCGCATCTTGCCCGAGAGATGGGCAAGGATTTCGTGCCCGTTCTCCAGCTCCACCTTAAAGGTCGCGTTGGGAAGCAATTCCAGAACCTGGCCGTCTACCTCAATAAATCCCTTGCGGTTTACATTAAATCCCTGGGGCTCGGCCGTATTTTTTTGATCCATGAAAAATCAAGTAAAAAGAAACCATTCAAGAGCTTTCGCTCTTAAGATAAGCCTATCAGTAAGCTCACTTTTTGCTTGGTATATAGGCGTTTATAGGTATGGTTATACTAATAGAGTCTTTGAATAGTGTCAAGGGCTCCCTTGTGGGAAGCCAAAATGCCCGGTTTTGGCTAGGCCACCAGGAGCACGCCCGCGAACATCAGGGCAATGGCCGCGAATTTCTGTACGAGCACCCTGCGGCCTGCCTCCTCATGCAGGATGCGCGGGAACCAGGCGCTTAGAATCACGGCATAGAGCAGGACAAAAAACGGCTGGGTTGATGCGAGCGCATTCACCAGGGTGATGTACCCGCCCAAGGCCGCAAACATAAAAATAAAGCTCGCGGCAAAATCCATGGACTCTATGCACCCGAGGATGATGAATACTTTTTTCCCGTGTTCTTTTGCGGTAGCGCGGATATCCGGGTAAGCTCTGATGAGCAGGGGGATAAGGACAATAGTTTGCCCCGCGTACATATAAAAAAGAGCCGTCCAGTACCCTGCCGCATCCAACAAGTATTTAGTGGCAATATTGCCAATGGCAACCAACACCGCGCAGAGCGCCATAAGCCAGAAAGCCTTATTCGGGGTCATGCGCCTGCCCGCGGCTTTTGGGGAAAGCAGCAGTGCGCCGAGCACAATGGCCGCGATTCCGAGGTATGTTTTTCCGGTAAAAAGTTCATTGAGAAAAATACCGGCAAGCAGTGCCGTAAAGAGCGGCACCACGTGGAGCAAGGGCGCAATGCGGGATATTTCCTCTGCTGTAATGGCATTAAAATAAAAAATTCCTGCAATCATATACAGGGCGCCGCCGGCCATGCCCAAAAGCCCGAGGTTCCGGGGAACCTCTTCAACGGTCCCCGAAAGCAACAGGACAAGAGCCGTGGTTCCGGCAAAAACCAAGGAGAGCGAAAACATCACCAGCGGATTTTTTACGTACCTGCTGACGACGTGCTTGTCCAGCACATTCACCCCGGCCCACAGCGCGGCGGATAGAATTGCAAAAAACTGCCAAGCCATTTAATTTAATTTGAAGTGAATGTATTTTCCAAATTTTACGTCTTGCATGCTATTTCTTGTTACGCATATCCATAAGATACATGTCCTTTTGGGTGCGGTATACCAGGACGAATGAATATGCAAAGAGGAGCGCGGCAAGGTAGGGCAAGGCTTTTTCAAACCACGGAACGCCAAGGTATATGATGCCCGCATTCAAAAGGATGATGGCAAGCCGGTACTCTGTGGGCCCGAACCCCAGGGACCCGATTTTGAACGCGTTGTACGCTGAAAACGAGAGAAAGGTGCTTACCGGGATGATGGTGCACGCGATGAAGAAGATGAAAAGCGCAAGCAGCGCGGATGCATCAACCAAGAGCGCATACCCGATGAATACGCTAGCCGCGAACACAAAGTCCAATAGGTGGTCCGTGTAAAATCCCCAGCGCGCAAAACCGGAATTCCGGTAGCGACCAACAGCGCCATCCAGAGAGTCAGTGAGCCAGTGCAGTACCATGATGCCGGACGCGGCCCAGAGCCACCGGATGTCTGCCGCGGCCCAGTAAGAAAACCAGATAATGCCAGCGCTCCATGCAAGCGAAGCAAGGGTCAAATTCACGCCGTTCAAAAACCGCGGCGCTCGCGGCGCCATTGCGCCTACCAGCTTGTGCTCCCACGCGCTCAAGATGGAGGTGTTGATTTTCTTGTTTCCGTCAAACAGTTCCATAGTACCACCCCCTTGCCCCCTCCTCATTAGAGGAGGGGGGAATGTTTGGTTAAGTTCCGCGCAACTCGGTCCACGTCACCCGCGCCCATGATAATGACCACGTCATTGGGTTTGATTTTTTCTTTGAGCTGCTTTTCAGCATCTTTGAGGTCAGGCGCGTACGTGACTTTAACGTCTCGCGACTTTTTTATGGCTTCAACCAAATCCTTCGACGACACGTCCTGGTCGCGCGAATCCTCGCGGCCGGACACGTCGTAAATTTCGCTGATGATGACCTCGTCAGCCCTGCCGAATGAATCCGCAAATTCATTAAACAGTTTCTTGGTGCGGTTGCGGTGGTGCGGCTGGAACAGGGCCAGGATGCGGTGGAAGGGGTACCAGTCCCGGGCTGCTCTGAGCGTAGCGCGGATTCCGTCCGGATGATGGCCGTAATCAGAGATGACTAAAGCCTTGCGGTACTCGCCCGCCAGCTCAAACCTGCGCCAGGTCCCTTTGAACTTGGAGAGCGCTTTCAAAATTTTTTTGCGCGGAACTCCGGCCGAATCCGCCGCAACCGCGGCCGCAACCGCATTGGCCAGGTTGTGCTCCCCGGGCACGTGCATTTTGGCGTACCCCCAATCCTCGCTGTTGTCGCAGATGTTGAAGCTCAAATTCCCCACCCAGCCGCGCTCCCCGGACGTCTGGGCAATGCCTGCGGCGCGCACCCCGGAATTCCCCTTGACCCCGAACGTGCGCTTCATGCCCCTCGGGATTTCAAGCGCTCTGCTCGCTTCGTCATCCCTGTTTATAATCACTATGCCGCTCTTGGAAACTGAATCAACCCACGCCTGAAAATGTTTGATTATGTCATTCGTGTCCTTGTAAAAATCAAGGTGGTCAGCGCTGATGTTGGTGATGACTGCAATCAGAGGCTTGTAGTTGAGCATCTTGGCCGCGTACTCATCCGCCTCAATCACGAGCCAATCGGACTTTCCGATGCGAATATTGGAATCCCACTGCGCGACCCGCGTGCCCACCACCGCCGTGGGGTCATAGCCCGCTTCTTCAAGCATCAAGCCGACCATGGCCGTGGTAGTTGATTTGCCGTTGGTGCCCGAAATTGCAATGACCTTTTTGCCGCGCGAGAATGCTCCCCAGAATCCGGCTGCCGGCATTTGTTTGATGCCGCGTCCGGCCGCCTGCATGCGCAGGGCATCGGTTTTTGGAACCGCCTCTGAATAGATGAGCACATCAACGCCATCCGGGAGTTCCACATTCGCGCCGCGGGCAGCAACGCGAGCGCCCATGCGGACAAGCTCGTCCGTGATATCGCTCCGGGCCGTGTCAAACCCGGATACGTGCACACGGTGGTGCAGCAGCAATTTGGCAATGGCAGACACGCTAATGCCGCCAATGCCCGCCAGGTATGCATGCTTGAACTGCTTGAGGTTCATATGACTGCCGGTGAGCCCCCGAGCGACGCAATGATGTTTACCATGCGCTCCCGGGCGCCCTCTTTTAAGAGCCCGGCTAGGGCGCGGCCGAGCGCCTCGCGCTTTTCGGGCGATTCCAAAAGTTCGCGCACGCGCCGCACCACGGTTTCGTCTAGTTGGTCCTGCCGGTACACCACTGCCGCGCGCTCGCGGAGGCAGTAAAAGGCATTGTCTTCCTGGTGCGTGCCAGGCATAGGGATGATGATGGCCGCCTTTCTGAGGTGCCCCAGTTCGGTAATAGTTCCTATGCCCCCGCGGGTGATGGCCAGGTCAGCGGCTGCCAAGGCGTGCGGCATGAGCGGACCTAAAAACTCAACCTGGCGGTAGCGCTCGTGCGTTTGAGAGGGATCCATTTTGCCGCGGCCCGCAAGGTGGACCACATTAGCCGCGCGGGTGAGGCTTAAGAGGTGCTTCCACACCCACGCGTTCAGGGCTTCTGCCCCGCTTGAGCCGCCGGTAATGAGCACCACCGGGAGCGTTGCATCAAAATGAAATTCAGAGGCCGCAGCCAGGGGGTTTGCTTCTTTAAGCGCGTCCCGGGCCGGATTGCCGATCCACTCTGCCTTGGCCTTGGGGAAATCTTCTAAAGACTTTTTGAAGCTCACCGTAATCTTGGACGCGAAAGGCGCGCACAGCTTGTTGGAGAGCGTGGGGCGGATGTCCTGCTGGTGGATGATGATCTTTTTCCGGAACAGCCACCCGGCCCAGATAACAGGCACGGAAACGAACGAGCCCGCGCCAATGATCACATCCGGCTTTTCAACCATCACAATCAAGAGGCTCCGCAGGAACGCGAGCGCCAAAAAGAAAGGGTCAACCAGCACGCGCAGGGAAAAGTACCTGCGCAGCTTGATGGCAGGCACCCACTCGTACCCAATGGAAAGGGGCCCGATCAGGGACCGCTCAATGCCGCTCCTGGTGCCCACCCAAAACCAGTCCCAGCTTTTATGCTGCTTCTTCGCCTCCTCGTACATTGCGATGAGCGGGTTTACGGACCCGAGGGTCCCGCCGCCCGCGAGCAGGATTTTCATAATGATGCCCTATGATGCCCTATGATGCCCTGTTCATTTTGGAAATATTCAAAAGGATGCCGATCGCAACCAAGGTCACGACCAGCGAGCTTCCGCCGTAGGATACCAAGGGGAGCGTCAAACCAGTCAAGGGCAGTACCCCGAGCATGGCGCCTATGTTGATGAACGCCTGCAGCGCAATCCACGTGCCCACTCCAAAAGCGGCCAGCTTGCCGAATCCGTCCCCCGCGCTCCGGGAAATGCGGATGCACTGCCAAAAAAAGAATAAAAACAGCGCCAGCACGAGCATGCTGCCCGCAAATCCGAGCTCTTCGGCAATGACCGCGAAAATGGAGTCCCCGGTCACCTCGGGCAGGTAGAGGTATTTTTGCAAGGACCGGGTGAGCCCGCGCCCGAATATCCCGCCCGAGCCCACGGCCAGGAGCGCCTGGGTGATGTGGTACCCCGCTCCCTGCGGGTCGGCCGAAGGGTCCAGAAACGCCGTAAACCGCGCAAGGCGGTACGGGGCGAGCGCGATCGCGGCTCCCAAGGCAACAGCTCCCGCGCCCAAGAGCCCGGCCAAGTGCTTGAGATCAGCGCCGCCCACAAAGTACATGCTTATGGCAATGGCGCAGATGATAATCAGGGTCCCCAAATCAGGCTGTTTGAGGATGAGGAACGCAATGGCGCCGAGCACGATGGTGAGCGGCAAGAGCCCGGTGTAAAAATCCCGTATGCCCGCCCGCCCGCGCTCCGAGAGCCAGGCCGCAAGGTACAAAATCAGGGTGAGTTTGGCCAGTTCGCTCGGCTGGAACCCGAACGGCCCGAGGTTGAGCCAGCGCTGCGCGCCCTGGCCCGCGATGCCGATTCCGGGCACCAACACGAGCACCAGGAGCGCCACGCTCGCAAGGAGAATGACAAACGACCAGCGCTGCCAGACCCGGTAGTCAATGCGGTAGGCAAGGTACGCCGCACCGAGCCCGAGCAGAAGGGCTATGAGCTGGCGCTTGATGAAGAAGTTGGGATCCCCGAACCGCTCAATGCCGACGGCAACGGACGCGGAAAAAAGCATCAAGAGCCCGAACACCAGAATGGCCCCGCTCGCCGCAAAGAGCGGAATGTGGAGCGCGCTTCTCGGCGCTTGTTTGTGCGTGTACCGCGCGGTCATAGGCCGGACACTGCCTTGCTGAAATCATCCCCGCGCGCGAACTCGTGCGGCCACAGGTTAAAGCTCGCTGCCGCAGGAGAGAACAGGATAATGTCGCCCTTTGAAGCGGCAGAGGCGGCAATGCGTACGAGCACCCCAAGGTCGTTGTGGCCCGCAGTAAGCTTTTTGAATCCGGCCAAAGCTTTCTTCTGTTTGGCGCTCGCATCCCCAACCAGCAGGTGCGCCTGGCTGCAGTATTTGATAACGGAGCGCGCCCACTCGGTGAACACGAGCTTTTTGTCGGCCCCGCCGGCGATGAGGATGATATTCTTGCGCCTCCCGCCGAAGCGTTCCAATGCCGCAATGCCCGCCTCGGGCGTGGTCGCGGTCGTGTCGTTGACGTACACAACGCCCTTCTTGACGGCAATAATCTCCTGCCTGCCCGAAAGCACGGGCGGATTTTTTAAAACACTCCTGATGTCCCGGGCAGAAACGCCGTACTGTTTTGCCGCGGCAATCGCGGCCACCGCGTTTTCCAGGTTGTGGCGCCCGGCAAGCGCCATGCCCTTCATCAACGCACGGTGCTCGCCCTTTGAAAAGAATACCGCGTTTGGCGCCGCTTCCTTATGCCACTGCGCGAGCAGGCTATCATCTTTGTTGAGGATCAATATATGCTCGGCGGCCTGGTGCCGGAAAATTTCTTTTTTGGACGCGTAGTAGTGCGCCAGGCTCTGGTAGCGGTTCAAATGGTCCGGGTATAAATTGGTGACCACCGCAATGTCCGGCGCGCCGCGCACGATGTTGAGGCCCTCAAGCTGCCAGCTGGAGAGCTCCAAAACCGCGAGGTGATGAGGTGTCATGCGGTCCAGCACATCCAGCATGAACGAGGTTTTGATGTTGCCCGCGAGCACGGTGCGGGGATTTTTCTTTTTGCACATTGCGGCAATCAGGCTCGCGGTGGTGGATTTGCCGCGCGTGCCGGTAACCGCAATAATCGGGGCCTCGCACCGGTCAAAAAACAAGCTCGCCTCGTTATACACGGGCTTATTGAGCCTTCGGCCGAGCTGCAGGTACCGAGACTCTTTGGGCACGCCCGGGTTGTACACCACATAATCAGCCCATTTCACGTCTCGCTCGCGGTGCCTGCCCAGCACATACACAATACCCGTCTGCTTTGCCAGCGCTTTTATGGACGGCTCAAGCAGCTTCCGGTCGCGCAGATCGGAAATAACAAGCTTGGCGCCATGCTTATGTAGCCACCGTGCCGTTGCCGCGCCCCCGCCGTGCAAACCCAGGCCCAGGAGCAGGATCTTTTTTCCGGCAATCGGAATCATACCAGCGCCGCATCAATCAAAAACAGAATCACCCCGAGCACGGCCGTGACCGAGGCAATCACCCAGAACCGCATCACGATTTTGGGCTCGCTCCAGCCGATTGCCTCAAAGTGGTGGTGGATCGGGGTTGATATGAAAATCTTCCTGCCAAACCCTTTCTTTGAAATTGTCTGGATGATGACGCTGCCTGATTCTATGACAAACAATAAGCCCACCACCGGCAAAAACAGGGCCGTATTTGTGAGCATGGCAACAATGCCGAGCGTGACCCCAAGCCCCATGGCTCCGGTATCCCCCATAAAGAACCGGGCCGGGTTGATGTTGAACCATAAAAACGCAAGGAGGCTGCCCACAATCACCCCGCAGAACGTGGCAAGCTCAAAGCGGCCGGAAATGAAAGCCATGGCGCCGAACGCCCCGAACGCGGCCAAGAGCAAGCCTCCGGCCAGGCCGTCCAGGCCGTCTGATTCGTTCACCGAGAACGCGGTTGCCACGATGATGAATACAAAAATGGGCACGTACCACCACCCGATTGCAAACGTGCCGAAGAACGGGACGTGCAGCAAATCCCACTCAAGCTTGTAGAAAAACCACCACGAGCCCGCGAGCGCGATGAGCGTGTAGATGATGAGGCGGTGCCACACGTTCAAACCGCCTTTGAAGGCGCCTCGCGCGCGGATGTTGAACCAGTCATCAGCCAAACCAACCAAGGATGAAGCAACCAGGGCGCCGAGCGGCAGGAGCGTTTCCCCGCGGTCCAAAAAATTGAACCGTGCCGCGCTTGATTCAGGAAAAAATTTTTCAACGTAAAAAAACACCAGCGCGAGCAGGAGCACTGTAACCCACACCAGCACCCCTCCCATGGTCGGGGTCCCGGCTTTCTTTTGGTGCAGCCGGGCAAACACCGGCGCCTGGGAGCTCGCGCGTATTGCCTTGCCCAGCTTATACTTGTACAAAAAGTGCGTCAGCAAGGGCGTTAAGGCAAACGCGATCACGAACCCAAGCGTGGTGAGGATAAAAATTTTAATCACCGGAAACAAGGATGGAACGTCCATGTTACGAAAGCCCTTTGAGTACGGCTAATACCAATGAGACGAGTAGAATCATCTCCATCAAAAACGTCAGGCCCCCGAGCACGGCCTGCCACAGTTTGTTTCCGAAAAACGCGGACCGCGCCACCAGCATGTTCACTGCGAGGATGACCGTGCCGAGCGTGGGAAACAAAAATAAATCGTATTTGGGGCCGAACCGGTCCAAGCCGAAGTAAATGGTGTAGTGCAGAGGCACAAAATCCTCGGATACCGAGAACCGCCACCCGGCAATGAACCACAGGATTCCGAGCTCCTTGATTTTAGACAATTGCATGCCCTCATCATACAACATTTTTGCCGGTTAGTCCACACCCATGCACTTGGCGCACCTGCACCCCTTGGGCTTGATGCGGTCATCAAAGTACTCCTTGCCGTAGTCGTACGTGAGCTCTTCCCCGGGCTTGATGTTCCGCCGGGCATAGACCTTGATGCGCTTTCCGTAGATGTCGGTCTCGCAGTTGGGGCGGCAGGAGTGGTTGATGTACCGCGCCGCGTTGCGGCGCGAAGAGCCGTCCACGGCCCAGTTGCGGTTTATCTGGAACAGGTACTTGGTATTGCGCTCCTGGGCTTTGGCGTCCGGAAGCACTTGGCCCCGGTACTCAATCACAAACTGCCCGCGCCTGATTGCCTCTCGGGCAAACAAGCCCAAGCCCGCCGTGGCGCGGCGCACGGATACTGGCGCGGGCTTCTGCTTTGGCCTGCCTGCCCGCCGTATCGGCGGGCCGATTTTTTTGGGGGTTGATGAAGCCATAAACTGCTATGATAGCGCATCATAGCGGTTGATGCAAGCAACCTAATACAATTACTTTGGGGAATGGCTGGTAATTCCGAAACAACGTTATTCCTTCCACTTAATGGAACACCCCATGGAGGGGGGTTTTGATTTGCACGAGCCTGAATTTCAGATATTTTTATTTCTGATCTGTCGCGCGTTCTTGCCGGTAATTGCGCTGTTTCCGGTTTTTTTCTCTATGGACTTTCGGGCCGCGCCAGCCACGCTCCCGCCTTCGCGCGCCACGGTTTTATTTTCATCCAAATTTTTCGGTTCTCTTTTTTCCGATATTTCAGTGGTCGCGGTTTCGGCAAGCATATTCAAAACCAATTCCAAATTAGTCATATTGTCCCGCAGATTTTCTTTTTTCAGCCCTTTGAGATTTTTATACTCCTTGGTGGTCAATCCGGCCCATGCCCGGCTTATCTCATCGGTTAGAATTGCAAACTCCAGACCTTGTTTCATGCCCCGTTTTTCCCATTCATCAGTAAGCGCTTTGCGGATTTCAATGCTTTTGAGGCGCTGATTGACCCACTCCGGGCTGTATCCTTTTTGCAGGTATGTTTTTAAGGCACGATTAATGGCCAATTCGGGATCTGCTGTTTCTTCCAAGCGCTCATAGCCCACTTGCGCCAGCCAAAGCTTAAATGGTTCGGCATTTGGCGAAGGTATTGACTGGATGAGCCGGAGCATAACCTCTGTATCGGTGGCATCTGTGGCATAATATTTGCCATCTTTAGCCATAAATTTCAGTTCGTGACATTTTGTCACGGACTGACTACCTTCTTCTTTTAGTCTTTGTTTTAACTTTCTCCAATATGCCCCGGCATCAATACTGTTAGTTAACACTCTCACCACATCAATCACAGAAAAATACCAGAGTTCTTTTTCATCATCCCAGTGGCGGCGAATTTGATTGCCCTCAAAAAGCGCGATGGATTTATTTTTTGATTGTTTCTTTTCGTTGTTCATATATAATCCGTTGCCATTTTCCATTCTATCTCTTATTTGACAAATTGACTACCAAAAGCCCTGTGCAATATAGATTGCTCCAAAGCCGCCAAATCATCACGGGTTGATTTTTGGTATTCCTTTAGCCGCCGAACCTTCTCGGCAAGCTGGTGAAATGGGATGGTGAAATGGGGACATGACCCATTTTTGATGACCCATATTTCCCGTTTCTGCGTGACCAGCCGGAAATGACTCAATCGGTTGTAGTAGCTCTTATAGGAATACGCGATGAACTCGCTTGCATAACTCACCCAACCAAGCCCTTCGCAAAATTTATTTCTTACCCTTGCCGAAAACAAAATCTAGAGTAGGATCTAATTCTTTTAATAATTTTTTATGTTCTTGGAGAATTTCTTCTTGAATTTTTATTGATTCAGCCATACACCAATCACGTATAAGTTCATAATTTTTGTTTTCCTTGCAATCTTTAGCTATCCCCTTTCCTTCAACCTCTTCCTTCATCATGTTTATTGCGAGTATAGAGATACATGCTTTTTTATCATCTATGTATTGAGATAGCCCTGTATAACCCACTATTAGGTCGCTAAAGTCATCTCCATGTTTTGAGAATATAATCGCTATTTTAATCGCTTCTTTAATTTCGTCTTTTGAATAAGGCAATATAGAAATTGGCGCTCCAAAAACCATATAAGCTGATTTTTCCATTATCTTCCCATAATCATTGATTATTTTTTCAGCTTCTTTGACATCCATAGAGGGGAGAAAAAAGGTTTCAGGAATTGTTTTTATTGAGGGAACGATGACCTTGGTGGCGGTGATGGTGGGTGGATTCATGTTGATATAAGGCTCATCTAAACAAACTTTTGAACCAACTTTGAATTCTCGAAAAGAAAATAAAATTAAGTTTTGACTCCGTCGTTTTCTCATTGCTGGTTTCAAAATCAGTAATAATATCTTCTACGACAAATTGATTAGTTGTATTTATTTCTTCTGCAGTCTGTTCTGGCTCAATCTGGACGCACGAATTACCAACTTCTCTATACCCGTCATCACACAGCCACACATCTGTTAGGCTTTCTACAGCATGCGCATGTTCTGGAATTTGTATGCAATATTTTTTATTTAACGAAAGAGCATATCCTTCATTACAATGGATACTTGCTTCTTTTTCTTCCCTAACCACTTCGCTAGAAAGCACCCTAGCTCCTGTTTCATTCTCTGTAGTTGTAGCCTCTATACCGGGTTGAGTATTTGTAGATTTATCAATAGATGGCGTAGCTACCACAGGAGTAGTAGGAGTATCTTGTTCTACAGTGGCAGGAGAAGCAAAAATTGGTTCGCGTTGATTTTGTTTATCACTATTGAATAGATTAACCCTTGAATTAAGATTATTCAACAATTGCTCGTAAGAATTGTCTACTTCCTCTATGCACCTCTCATTTTCAAAAATATACCCATAGTCACACTCGCATGTTTTCGAAGAAGAATCGTAACTTGAATAATAACCATAATTATCATGGCAGTATGAATCACCATCTACACAGGTTTGCCCCCCAAATAAATTCGTATCCAGAACATACCCTCTGCCACACTTACAACTATCGGTTAAAATATCGTGTTCAGCATTCCATCCCAGCAACTCTTGACAATAATCATCTCGCGACACACACTTCCCGCCATTCAAAATATAGCCATAACTACATTTACACGAACTAGTCAGGGAGTTATAACTTGAATTATAGCCATACAAATTCCTACAATAGGTATTGCCAGAAACACATTCCTTATCACCAAAAATATTCGTATCCACTACATAGCTATAATTACACTCACATCCACCAGACAACGAATCATATGAAGAGTTTAAAGGACACGAAGGCCTAGAAGGAATTGAGGGGGTTAGGAAATCGTAATTCAATGAAGGATATGTGTAATCAGGCGCTGGGGTGGTATAGCCAGTACCACCATCGCCCCAATGGCTATGTATAGGATCAGATGGTTGTGGTAATCCTTTATTGTTATGACAGTGGTACTCGCCATAAGACAACCCCCAAGAACTGCAGTTCGTTCTACAAGTATGGCAACCCGAGCCATCAGTGCCCCCGGGATGAGCGAAAGTAGAATCCGATAATCCAAATATGACAAAGGTTGCCCCCAGTAGTATGAAAAAAAATCTAAGGCGCATAATCTAATAGTGAGTCGGAAAACCTATCTAAAGTTCCCATTTAAAGTAACGATTCACCGCATATTCAACGCCTACGCGGAAACGATTAGTGCGCTTATCATTCTCAATTTCATGAATTTCCCGATCTAGCGCATCAATTTCTGATTTAACGCGATTTTTTTCTTTTTCTTTCATCTCATGATAACGCCTATCTATATCGCCAATACTTTCTTTAAGGACTTTCTCGTTCTGTGTAATTAGAGCATCCTTCCTTGTATGAATATTTGTTATGTCTGTCTTTGTAGTTCTCACTTGGTTAAAAATTTTTTTTAAATGAGAATGTAGCCGCTTTACCGTGGGAGATGAGACAAAAAGGCCTTCAAATGGCTTTATTGCTGTACGCGATATCAACTCAATGATGAATAACACTAAACACACCAACCATTTAATTCCATATGTAATACTGCCGAGGAATGATTTGATCGTCCTCCAAACAAGGCTCCACTCGGTATGGCTCAAAAATAATGCGGCAAGAAAACCAACCCCAAAAAATAGGGCTATATATACAAGGTCACTAAAATTTTCGTTTATATTTTCACGGCGATAAAAGTACAAAGAAACTGGAATACTTATAAGTGTAACAATACCTATCAATAGCGCTATTGCCTCAAACAACTTTTTCAATAAACTAGGACACGACTTGTGGTTGTGAAAAAATTTTACACCCTCAAAAGCGAAAACCATAATAACCATAAAAGCAATTGTAAATTGGATCAGACTTATCCCGTCACCACGGTTCCACACGGGGATTGCGTCTATATTGAGTCGTGAGCTAATGTAATAATCTACAATGAGCAACACAATAAAAATCACAATTGGCCACCAATGCGCAACAGCACTAAATCCATCAAGCGATGTAGTTAATTTATCGTGCGTGTCCAATAGCCATTTTTTTGATGCTACTGTGATTGGATTTTTTCTTGCCTTTTGCTTCTCTTCTCTGTACTCCTTTTCCGCATCAAGAAGCGCAATAGTTAATCTTTCTTTTTCTGATTCAAATTTTGTCAATTTCTCAACCAAGCTCTGCAGTTCTATATCAAGTTTTTGAATTTCATTCTCCAAAGATTGCTTAAAATTGTTTAAATGTTTTTCTGCGTACTCGTGTTCATTTTTTAAATTTTGCTCAAGACGCGCGACAAACTCTTTGCGTTCTTCTTCTAATTTAGTTTTTTTTAATCTCAATATTTCAATACGCTCCTGCATATTCGTCATAAATTTCGGCTTCGGAACACTATCCCAAATTCTGGACTTAGCTATGCCATGCTGTTTGTCTAGTGGCTCATTTTTAAACGAAGTATCAATTTCATTAAGAATACGACGATTCAAATTCTTAGTAGCGATTCTGCCAACATTAACGCCGCGACCGAAACGGCTTGTATAGTACACAATAGTGGCCAGTAATGCAGCCCCTCCAATACCCGGCACTGCGATTGCGATGATTTGCCAGTAATTCATATAGTTATCTACAAAGATGATTTAAATAAATACTGCGTTTAATTTGTGCGAAGCTCTCATCTTCGTCCTCATTCTTAAAAAGTTTAATACAAGCGTTAGAAGAGATAACAGCATTAAAAGTCGCGCCAATATCACTAATATACCGTTGAGGGCAAACGAGCGAAATATTGTAGAGAGGGTATTTCACCCTGGCTTCTTCTTGTGCTATTTCTGAATCAATCTCCTGGTGCTCTGTAATGTATTTTCTCTGTTGAGCGCTATTATTATTATTCTGCTGTTGAAAATATGCCCCACAATCTTGCAAAAATTTCGCGTATGAATCTGATTCTATTTGGTATGTATTTTTCCAACCATATGTTTTAGGAAGACCAGTCATCGTGCCAGCAGTAACAATAACAACTTTATCATCCGACTCTTTCATAGAACTTAAATTCTCAACAGAAGGATCAAGGTAAAGCTTTTGTTGTGTGAACCAATCTTTAAAAGTATTTTGTAACACATCAGTCTCGTGCCAAGTACAACTAAATTTATCATTATTTTTAATGTCGCAAGTATGCTCTTTAACAGTAGTTATATAAAGCACTTCAGTTTTTCGAGAATCGTCTCTTTCTTTTGCCATTCTAAAAATTGGGTATGATCGTTTTAACTCCAAAGTTAGTGTGCTGCCGTTTTCGGCTTTTGTTTCAAACTGCAAAGTGTCGCTGGAAGGAAGTTCTGATATGTATCCATTCACAATTCGAGTTATTTCTTTAATGTCATTTGAAGTAGTGGGCGCAAGAACCAACTTTGTTGTTGTGTTTGAATTTGTAAGTGTGGTAGTAAATGGGGGTTGTAATTCGGTATCTTCCCCTTCAATTTTTTGACGCAGTTCAACCCAAACCTGTGGAGTAATCACTTCAGAATATCCATCCGCAATAAACTTAACTTTGTTTGCGATAGGATCAATCTCAAATGACTTTTTGAAATCCAGATTTTTCTGTTTATTGAGTATTGCGCTCCATACGCCAGGAGATTCTTGATCTCTTGCTTCATAAGGAAGAATAATAAGACAATAATCATCCACATCTGCACCCCTGAAAGTAAAAGCCGTATTGCCTTCTTTTTGATTACAAATAGAATCGAGAGGAGGAGGGTCCACAATCTTAAACATCCCAAACACAATCCCAGCCACAATCAAAATAATTACAGTAGCAACAATAATCGTTTCCTGTGTATCCTTGCGCTCTTTTAATCTATCACTCCCTGGCGGGACCTGTGGGTGTGTATCCATCATAGGAAGTAACGTTATCTCCTCTAGCCGTTGTTTCTCAATTTCTTTTCCACAGTTAGGACAAAAATTGTCTTTCTCTTTAAGTTGTTCTCCGCACTTACTGCAATACATATCCGAACCATAGCTAAATAAGCTTATTATGGCAAGCTCTCACATGCCTCACCATCTTTATTCCCATCTAGCCGATGAATATCATTACTTACCCCGCCACAGGACTCAAACACACGCTGTGCTTCTGCGCGTGTCTTAAAATCTGAACAGTTATAGGCATTGCTGTCACAAATTGTGTTGTTGGATGAGCCAGCGCTGCAACCTGTCAACGCCAAACTGGCAAGGAGCAGTAGCAAGATGTAGTGTAGTTGTCGCATATAATTTAGTTTAATGCCAAATTTAAGGTAAACTCTCGCACGCCTCGCCATCGCCATCCGCATCAAGACGATGGATGTCGTTTGCCACGCCGCCACACTGCTCAAACGCGGCCTGGGCTTCTGCGTGCGTTGTAAAGTTACTGCAGTTGTAAACATTGTTTGAACAATCGTACTGGCCTTGCGCTTGTGGCTCTGTATCTGGTTCTATAGTCGAGGGGGGTGGAGCGCTTGGTGCTGGCTCCCCTTGCTCTACTTCATCTGCGTCCGCGCACACGCCATCCGCCCACAGACCGCGCTTTGCTACGCGCGCCTCGTCCTCGGCTTGTTTAAATTGTTCTTGATACTTATATGGCAGGTTGTAGGTGTATTCGTGTCCATACCCCTCGCGTATCATCAAGTCGCTAAAGTTGGCGCCATCTTCAAAAAAAACGTAACGAAGCAAACGGCTGTACTTGTCGCGCTCGCCCTGGGTTGGATCTGCTTCCAGTCGGACACGATTACCGCTTAATACCTCCTTGGCTTTGTTGGATGCCTCTATGCCAAAACACTGTACTGGCTTTCGGGGATCAACTGTTTCTGGCGTGTCTATGCCAATGAGGCGTATAGTTTCGCTTGAGCCGTCCATGTCAACAGCAATCGTATCCCCGTCAACTACTCTCACAACATCATATAATACTTCATCTGTGCTGGTTGCATTTTTATCCGTGTCATTATGTCCTTCAACTGGTTCAATAGCATCGTCATCTACGGCTGATTCATTTGAAACACTTGCGCCTTCAGCTTGTTGATTTTGGTCTGAAATATTCTGTGTCGGCGCGCTCGCGGATTGACTTTTTGCATTACGAACATTATCTGAAGAAGATGTACATCCGCTTAATATAATAGATAAAATACTTAAAACAACGATCTTCTTCATAAAATTTTATGGTTGTTATAAGGATATATGGCCTAACGTTTCGGCATATGATGCTGTATGAGCAATACGGGTGGAGTGAAGCGGAACCGCATACACGCCGTTGTACGATGTAATGAAAAAAGTTTTAATTTCTAGTGCAATTATTTTCTTGCTATTTTTTCCATAATTTTATGGTCATTTCCGAATCTGCACATCGCATCGCAGTTTCCACTAAGATCTGACGATAAGATGTATCGTATGTCCAATCCCTTTTCTTTGACCGATGGTCTGCTGAGTTGGATTTTAATATCTTTTTCTCTTTCATCCGGTATCGCAATGTAAAGTTTTGAACTATGTAATGGCAATGACAGTGATAAATCAGCAAGCCGCAAAATACCTGAATAAATTGATGTGCTTTTTTCTACTTCAAAAGCGCACACAATTATATTCGTGCCTTTTACAAACCAAACAACATCAATCAAACAAATAGTCTTGAATATATCTTGGTTTACATCTAACTCGGGAAACTTATTTAAGCTGATGAAAGAAAATTTATTATCCCGATAGGTCTTTGAACGATCATTTGCGGCGGCAATTACGTCATATCCGAGTGCGTGGCCGATCTTAAGTAATTGATATTGCATCTCTGTATGCAATTCATCTTCGTGTTTTTCATTCTCAACTTTTGAATGGCGTTTATGAAGTTGTGCCAATATTTTTTCCCGATCTTTTTCTGAAAGTGACGCTCCTTTATCCACTAAAATATTGTTTGCCCCTATTTCGAATAAAAATCCCGCAAATGCACCTAAATCATTTGAAAAATGCCTTAGAAATTCATTATTTTTTTGAATTATTATCTCTCTCATTTTTAAGTATTCTTTCCAAGAACCCAATTTGATTTTTTCACGAAATAAAGTATTAAAACCTTTTACGATTGCCGTATTGCATGGCGGAATAATTGTTGGATGCAGAAAATATAAAATACTACCAACTGCAGGTCCAAGCCCTTTAATATTTTTTTCATTCAGTTTTATGATTTCCGATATGATTGTTTCTTTGTTTGAGGTATTTAAACAATTTTCTAAAAATTGACCGAAATATTTTTTATTTTCCTGATTTTCATAGATATCCGGTATTCTTAATTTCGGTTTCCAATAAAATGGATGAGCCGCCCCTTCAAATACTTCTTTTTGTTCAGTAATGCAATTAAGAACAAACTCCAGTGAACTGCCCTTAAAGTCGTTTGGGAAATGCCCATTTTTTATGTCGTCAATTACCTGAATTACACCTCTTCTTACAGAACGAAAAGCTTTCAGTCTCTCTTCGCTATTTACAAACCAAGTATGGTAAACCAAGTCATGGTTGTTTTTATATTGTTTGATAAGCTCGTCCATAATCTAAAGATACCTTTTATGATTATTTCTAAAACCATTAGTGGAAAGAAATACTAAAACTTTTCATTATTTCGCCTAACTACTTGCTACCCCAAACACGCACAATGTGTACTATTTCTTTTGCTTAAAAATAAATATCACAAACAAACCTATAACCACAAAATCAATCGCACCCCACAACGTCTTGTTATACAAATAAATAGGCATGATTGGATTAAACAGAATAGCAACAGCTACAAAGCACCAAAACCAAAATCCTTTTTTCCGCAATGCCCGGTATAAGTAGTAGGCGTAGTAAATAGACGAGGCAGTCACAATAATCTTGGTAATAGTATAAAAACCATACGGCATCGGAAATACTGACAGAAACAGCACTATTGAGCTTACTATGGCGGGCCATCGGTAGAATTCAAGTTTGGAATGAACATGCGCCATATGATTTTGCTCTGATTTTATCTTATTTGAGTGTAATAAATCCGTATTACGGCCATTTTCTTCTGTCTTTTCTACACTAGAAACATCACCGCCTAACAAATATATGCCATTTTTATAAACCACGACATCATGGCCAATAATCGTATTTATCTTATAACGATATTGCCTAATATGGTCTTCGGAGTAATCCTTTTCCCTATCCAAAAAATCGCCAATATCCGTTACTGTACCTTGCTTATTTGCGCATAAAAAAACAAGCACGCGGTAAGCGTTGCCGGTTAAGCGTAACTCCTTATTATGTTCATCAAAAACTTGCCTGCTATTAGTATCTAAACTAAAAAATTTATGTTTATACAACATATTCATCTCGTATTGTTGCTGTCAATCTATCATTTTCCAGCCTAAAAATCAACCCAAAACTCCCGCCTCCTCGGTGGGCAGACGGCTCATCCCAAAACAGCCGATCGGCTCATTTACACCATTTGAGCCGATCGCGGCCCGGATATGAGCCGATTTACCATCCCCCAACCACCCCCTCGCCCCCTCCTTGGTAAAGGAGGGGGAATTAATCGCGGCCGCTTGAAGCGTCCGCGCCACTCCCTATCATCCCCTTGTATCAAATCATCACTTTCTGGTATAATACACACAGGCAAAAATATCACCACCCCCTTGCCCCCTCCTTAAAATAAAAGGAGGGGGAACGCGAAAGTAAAATAAAATGCTCTCCGATAAAAAAACAAAAGAAATACTGGAACAAAACAATCTCCTTGAGGCAAGCGAAGTTGCCAAGTACCAGGAAGAGGCGGAAAAGAAGAATCTTCAGCTGGATGACTACCTGCTCCAGGCAGGGGTCGTGACCGAAGACATCCTCTACAGCGCGGTCGCAACCACGCACCAGGCGCCGTTTGTGAACCTCAAGGACCAGGCCATTGATAAGGATGTCCTGTTTTTGATACCCGAGCCCATTGCCACCACCTACCACATCATCGCGTTCGCGAAGACGGATAAGGACATTTCGGTTGCCATGATTGACCCGGATGACGTGCAGACCATTGAGTTCATCCAGCGCAAAACGAGCCTGCCCGTAAAAGTGCACATCGCGACCCCGAGCGCCATTGCCGAGGCTGCCAAAGCCTACCACCAGAGCCTGGAAACCGAGCTTGCGGGCATCAACAAAAAAACCGGCGGAATCGGAGTGGGCGCGGAACTGCCGGAGAAGGATGAAAACGGCAAACCCAAGGACTTGGAAAACCTGGCCCGGGACGTGCCCGTGATCCGCGTGGTGGACACTTTGCTTGAGTACGCAATTTTTGAAGGGGCCTCGGACATCCACATAGAGCCCGGCGAAATCAACCTGCTCATCCGGTTCAGGATTGACGGAATCCTGCGCGAGGTCATGAATCTGCCGCGCGCGCTCGCGGACGGGATTGTGGCGCGCATCAAAATCCTCTCCAACTTAAAGCTTGACGAGCACCGGCTCCCCCAGGACGGCAGGTTTAAGATTGAAACCAAAGACTACAAAATATCGTTCCGCGTGTCCATCATCCCGGTGTTTGACGGGGAAAAGGTGGTGATGCGCTTGCTGGATGAGGGAAAGAAAATGCTTGATTTGCCCGCGCTCGGGTTGAATGACCAGGCCCTGGAACTCGTAAAGCAGAACATTGCAAAGCCGCACGGCATGATTCTCGTGACCGGGCCAACCGGCTCCGGCAAGACGACCACCTTGTACACCATGATGCACATTTTGAATACCCCGAAGGTGAACATCTCAACCATTGAGGACCCCATTGAGTACCGCATGCCCCGCATCAACCAGTCCCAGGTAAACCCCAAGATTGAATTCACGTTCGCGCGCGGGCTTCGCGCACTGTTGCGGCAGGACCCAAACATCATCATGGTCGGCGAGATTCGCGACTCGGAGACCGCGAACATTGCCGTGAACGCGGCCATGACCGGGCATTTGGTGCTCTCCACCTTGCACACCAATGACGCGCCCACCACGCTCCCCCGCTTGGTTGACATGGGTATTGAGCCGTTCCTGGTTTCAACCACCGTAAACGTGATCATGGCCCAGCGGTTGGTGCGCAAGCTCTGCAAGCACTGCCTCACCAGCTACACCATGACTGCTGATGAGGTGAAGAGGCTGGAAAAGGACCACGGCATTAACCTGGCAACACTCATGGCGCTCGTGTCCAAGGCAGAGGGAGACCAAACGGGCGCCGAAGACGTCGGGGCCATCCTGTTCTTTAAGGGCAAGGGCTGCAACAAATGCGGGGGACAAGGCTACAAGGGCAGAATCGGGATTTACGAAGTCCTGCCCATGACCGATTCCATGAAGCACCTGGTGTCAAGCGGGGCCACTTCCCAAGAGATCCATGACGAAGCGCGCAAAGCAGGCATGATCACCATCCTGGAAGACGGGTTCTTGAAAGCCAAGCAGGGCATTACGAGCATTGAGGAAGTGTTGAGGGTCACTAAAGAGTAAGCTGATGGAAGAACAAACAACCACTGAAAATGCGCCCTTGAAAACCGGCGCGCACAAGAAGATTGAGCAGAATTCCGGAACGTCCACCGGAGCTTTTGAAGCGCTTGAGCAAAAGATTTTAAATCCCCAGGGAATCAACGCCAAGTTTGACAAGTGGACTGATTTCGCGCGCGCGGTCAAGGAAGAAGAAAAAATATTCTTTACCCAGAATTTGGGAGTGATGTTAAAGAGCGGCCTCTCCGCTTCGCGCGCCCTGCGGACCTTGACCCTGCAGTCATCCAACCCCAAGTTCCAACGCGCTCTGGCTGTGATTACGCGCTCCGTGGAAAAAGGCCAGCCCATCGCGACTGCCATGGAAGCGTACACCAGCATATTTCCCCCGATATTCGTAAACATGATACGCGCCGGGGAGAAATCCGGCCAGCTGGAGCGCGTATTGAAAGAGCTCACCAACCAGCTCAAGCGCTCGCACGAATTGCGCGCCAAAGTAAAAGGCGCCATGATGTACCCGGTGGTGGTGATGGTGGCAATGATCCTGATCGGCGCGGGCATGCTGGTGTTCGTGATTCCAAAACTGCTCGGCATCTTTAAGGAGGTGAATGCGGAACTGCCCTTGCCCACCCAAATCCTGATTACCGTAAGCACTGCGCTGAATGAGCACATCCTCATTTACGGGCCCGCGTTTGTCCTCTCGGTTGGGGCGTTGATATACGCGACCCGGAAAGGGCCGGGCCAGCGCATATGGCACTCAATGATTTTGCGCATGCCCGTGATTTCAAAAATCGCGGTCAAAATCAATCTCGCCAAAATCGCGCGCACCCTGGGGTCTTTGATGGCAACGGACATGCCGGTTGTTGATTCGTTGAAATTAACCGGCGGCGTGGTATCAAACATTCACTACCGCCTGTCCTTGGCGGCGGTTGCCGGCGAGGTGGAAAAGGGCAAAACAATCTCCTCGGAGCTTGGCAATTTCAGCAAGCTCTACCCCCCGGTTGCCCAGCAGATGATACAGGTGGGCGAGGAAACCGGGGAAATCGGGAATATCCTGATACAGCTCGCGGAGTTCTACGAGGAAGACGTCAAGCAGACCATGGAATCCCTGCCCACCATCATTGAACCGATTATGATATTAATCCTCGGGGGGGCCGTGGGAGGCATGGCAATCGCGGTCATCATGCCCATGTTCTCTTTAGCAAATGCTGTGTAGAGCCAAAGGGTTTGCAGGGGGCGCCATTTAATGCAAAAATTCAAAAATAAGTTTAAGGCGCTCACGCTGATTGAACTTTTGGCGGTGATTGCAATCATGGGTGTGCTCGCTTCAATAAGCGCGGGCTTTATCCGCGCGTACCAGCCCAACATTAAGCTGTACACGGAAACACGGCAGCTGCACGAGGCCCTGGAGGAAGCGCGTTCGCGCACCATCGCGGAACAGCAGGCGTACGGGGTCAGATTTTTCCGGGAACAGGGCCGGTACGAGCTCGTAAGCCTGGAGGGAGCCGGCACGGTGATTGGCGCCTACACCCTGCCCAATGAAGTATGGTTCGCAAGCATTGCGGCGTTTGAAAATGATACGGCCCAATTCAACAAAGCAGGGGCTGCGCGCGAATCCGGGGACGTGGCGCTCCAAAATTCAAACAGCGACCAGCGCACCGTATCCATCAACCCTTCGGGGTACATAGAAACCAAATAACATGAAACGCGCGCGCGACAACAGAGGCATAACATTAGTTGAAGTGCTCATCAGCATGGCCGTGCTCTCAATCGGCATCCTGGGCTTGCTCCAGGCGTTTCCGCTCGCAACCAGAACCGAGCGCTCTTTGGAAATGGAGGCCATAGCAAACCACTTGGCGCAGGAAAAGATGGAATCGTTCCAGGCGCTTGCGTATGAGGACATTGCGATTGGTACGCTTGAGAGCGGCGTGGCTGCGGACGCGGACATCACGAGCCCATTCTACATCTTTACCCGCACCACCACCGTGGCCTATGTGGACCAAAACCTCGCAACCAGCCAAACCGACCTGGATCTCAAGCGCATCAGCATCACCATTTCCTGGCCCCGGCCTTCGGGAGCCGGCACCAGCACCACTTCGCTCGTAACGTTACGGAGCAAATAACATGAAATCACAGGGCGGATTTACGCTGTTTGAAACCCTCATCGCCATGACCATTGGCGTGACGCTCTTGGGCTTGCTGTTTTCCATCTACAGCCTCTCAACCAAGTCCCTCTCTCTCGGCCAGGCCCGGGCAGAGTTGACCCAGACTTCCCGCAGCGTGATAGAGCGCATCACCCGCGACGTCCGCGAAACGCAGAGCCTCGCATCTCCCCTTCCGCCGGACGCCGATGACCCGGGGAATCCTCCTGTATCCGAACTGCAGATGGAAGACGGGCACGCAGGGACTCTGCAATATATCCGCTATTACCTGGACGGCGCAAATGTGGGCCGCCAAACCGTGCAGTACTACTTTATGGAAGAGCCGGAGATTTTGGTGCCGTACAACGCGGAAGACGAGCTCGGCAATCCGCCGGTGGTGAATATTATTGAAGACAATGTGGTGGGCCAGTATGTGAACAGCATGCTATTCTACGGCCAGAACCCGATATACGTTGAGCTTGAGCTTGAAAAAAACGCAGTCACGCACGCCACGCGCACCACGCTCTATGGAAGAAACCTCTAACACCAAACAAAAAGGCTTCCTCTTGATAGCTTCCCTGTTCGTGCTCTCAACCATGATGGTGATAGTCGGCTTTTACGTGTCCTCGGTAACACAGGAGGTGAAAGTCGCCTCAATCGTTGATACCGCGCCCCAGGCATACTACCTGGCCGAAGCAGGGATTGTGGACGCGCGCTGGAAGCTTTCCAATGACGCGGCGTACAAAACGAACTTTGAGACAAACCCTTCGTGGAGCACGTCTTTTACGCGCACTGACGCGCTCATTCCCGGAGCCTCGTACGCCGTGAGCATAGAGAACAGCGGGCTCGCGAATGCCGTGATTACCGCAACCTCAACCGTGTCCGTGCGCGACACGCAAACCCAGCGCGTGGTGCGCGCGAACGCGTTTAAGGCCTTAAACGACACCCCGACCGCGGGCATTGCCGTGTACGCGAAAGGCGAACTCTACGGAGCCGGCTCAAACGTTTCCGCAATCGGAGGTGATTTTTATGCGGGAAGCGAGATTGACTTGAATTTGTTCAGCTCCTGGACAACGGATGGGGACGCCTTGTCAGCCGGCACGATTGACGTAAGCATTACCTCGGACCTTTCTGCAACCGGCGTGTATGACCAGGGCAATCCGCCCATTCCCGGATACATAGACATGCCGCAGATTGATTTTGACTCAAGCGACCCAAGCTCGTTCAAATCACGGGCAAACCAGACCTACAATACCGGAGAGTGGAACCAGCTCTTGCGCGATTTTCCGGTTTTGACTCTTGAGGGCATCACGTATGTGACCGGCAACGCGGAAATCAAAAAAGGCACCGCCCTCACCATCAACGGAATACTCGTGGCGGACGGATCCATCAAGATCGGAAACGGCTACTCGTCCCAGCAGGACCCGGCCCGCGTGATCGTGAATAAAACACCGGGCGAGCCCTCGGGCCTCATTGCCAAGAATGACATAGACATCGGGGGATACAGCTCGGACATAGACGTCGCGGGCCTCATCTACGCGGGCTCGCGGCTGCGCGTGCTGGACGGCATGACCCAGAACGTCACGCTGGACGTTGCCGGCGGCATTGTGGCGCAGAACGTTGAGGTCCTGGTTGCCTGGCAGCCCCTGACCGTGACCTTTGACCAGGCCGCGGTGAGCGACGCGCTCGGAGAGCCCTTGTTCTCGCAGGTCATTATCACGGACCATTGGGAGGAAGAGTACTAAGTATGGTATCATACGAATGAAGGTGTGCAGGCGATGTAAATTTTTTTGCGAGAATGATGGAGCGAAGCGACCCTTCGGAGTAAAAAAATTTACATCGCCGAACACCTGATACTATGGACATTCTCACAGATACATTTGACGCATTCGGGCTGGACATAGGCGACCGGTCCCTCAAAGCCGTGCACCTTGCGGGCCGCGGCAAAAACATCCGGGTGCGCACGCACGGCTCTTGCGAGGTGCCCAAGGGCGTGTTTGAGAAGGGAACATTGGTTGCGCCGGACAAGCTGTGCGCGTCCCTGCGCGCCCTGCTTGCATCATGCGCCCCGAAAAAA
Source organism: Parcubacteria group bacterium (assembly GCA_016181765.1). Taxonomy (NCBI): domain Bacteria; species Parcubacteria group bacterium. The sequence continues at coordinate 78,913 of JACOYR010000004.1, forward strand.
ATCAAAACCCGCTACGTGCACGCCTGTTTGCCGGAAACCCACACCTTCATCAAGCTCCTTGAGTTTTCGGATGTTTCGGGGCCGGAGCTCGGCGCGCGGGTGCGGGAGGAACTGCCGAGCCACGTTCCGCTGGATATTGATGACGCGTACATTGACTGGACCGTGGTGGGAACCACGGATCAAGGCGGCCTCCGCGTGCTCGCCGGGGCCATTCCCAAGCAAACGTCAGACTCCTACACCAACGCGCTACGGGCATGCGGGCTCATTCCCCTCTCCTTGCAGGTGGAGGCCCAGGCAATCGTGCGGGCGCTGGTTGACCGGAACGCGCCCCTGCAGGGGCCGCTCGCCATTGTGGACATCGGCGCCACGCGCTCAAGCTTTATACTGTACGACCGGGGCTCAATCCAGTTCACGGTGAGCATCCCCTCATCCGGCGAAGATGCGACCGAAGCAATCGCGTCCAAATTATCTATTTCCTACGAAGAAGCCGAGAACGCCAAGCGCACCATGGGCCTGGATCCAGGATTAGGAGAGGGAACCGTGGCTAAAATCCTTGCCCCTATGGCGCTCTCCCTCACAAGCGCTATACAAAAAAACTGCATGTTCTACGGGGAGCACTTTCCGGGGACTCAACCGGTTGCGGGCATTCTCTTGTGCGGGGGCGGGGCGGCCATGCCCGGATTTTTGGGCACGCTCTCGGATACCATGCCCGGCATTGCCATTGCCCACGGCAACCCCGTTCTGCACGTGGCAGGCGGGGAAGAAGCGGGGCTCGGGCTCTCGCACACCACGGCAATCGGCTTGGCTTTGACACAGCTCATCTGACATGCGCCAACCCTACCTCAACTTAATTCCGGAAGCGCACAAGCTCGTGCTGGCGCGCGAGCGCATGTTCTACTTTGTGCACACCATTGTCGGGATACTCGTGGTGGCGCTTGCCGCAAACAGCATCCTCCTCATCCTCGCCCGCTTTATCCTGGTAGACTACGCAAACCAGCTGAAAGACGACACGTCGCTGGTTTCGGTGCGGCACTCCAGCTTGCACAAGGAAGTCCAGCGCATCAACCGCGCGCTTTCGGACACTGCCCAGGTCCAGGCCAATTTCGTGAAATACAGCGATCTGCTCTCGGATGTGGCGGTACTCCTGGGAAACGGCGTCACCATTGACTTTTTGCACGTAAACACGGATGCAAACACCTTGCGCGTGACCGGAACTGCCCAAAACCGCGAGGCGCTGGTTCGCGCGCAGGACGCCCTCAAATCCCTGCCCGGCGTGGTTTCACTGGATTCACCGCTTGAGAATTTCCTTGAGCGCGAAAACATCAGCTTCCGGTTCAATGCGGTGCTTTTGGACAACATTTACCATAATCCCCCGGCCGAATAGCCTATGCGAGGACTTCTGAAAAACCGATTCATGATATCAACCATTGCGTTCGCCCTGCTCCTGGTGGCGCTCGCAGCGCTCATCATATTCCCCTCGTACCGCGAAATCAAGGTCATCAACCAGCAAGTCCTGGAGGAGCGCATGAGGCTGGAAAAACTCTACACCCAGGGGCAATTGCAGAAGGCGGTGCAGCAGAACTATGAATCAATCAAACAGGAGATCGGGTTCCTGGATGAGGTCATGCTCGCTGAACGCGAAGAGCTCGCCTACATCACGGCCGTGGAACGCGTTGCCGAAGAGGCGGGGGTTGAGCTTGACCTCGCAATCGGGGATGCAAAGCGCGTGCCGGACCAGCGCTTCTCGGAACTCGGATTCACGCTTACGGCGCGGGGCGATTGGGAACAGCTGGTGCGCTTTGTCGGGCGCTTGGAGTCACTGCCCTACTACACGAACATTTCCGAAATGACCACAAGCGCGCGCGAGAACGAGCCCGGCGCGAGCAGGCACGCGGCCATGACCATTGGAGCCGCCACGTACTGGAGGATTCCGTCCATTCAATGATACCCGCATGAATCTCCCTTTTTTGCACAAACGAAACACAACCGCGGCCCCCGGCGATTTGGACAAGCTCCACGCGGTGCGGCTTGGGGTGATTACTGTAATCGCGCTCTTGCTCGCGAGCGTGTTGGTGTTTTTGTACCGCGACTTTTACCAGACCATTGTCCAGGCAAAACAAGTAATCGTGCTCAAGCAGGAGGTGGCCCTGGAGAACATTGACCTGAAGCTCTGGAACAGCGTGTCCGCAATCCATAAGTACAAAATAGCGCCTCAAGCGGCCGGACCCATTGCTGACCCGTTTAAGACGGTCACCATTCCCGCCCCCGAGCCCCCGAGCCAGGCCGAACCTGGGGCGGGCGCGTCCGATGCGCTATGATGAACAACGTGCACAAAACTGAATTCAGCGCATTCACCTGGCACAACGTGACTGACAACGGGGAACAGGAGATCCGGTATCTGCGGGATAAGTTTGGCTTTGAATCCGCTGACTTGCAGGTGGTGGCAAGCCCCCCGCTGCGGCCCAAGCTTGACCTGAACCCCGCGTACCTCTTTATCGTGCTCCCCTATCCGGTGCACGAGCGCAAGACCAGTGTGGTCACCACGAGCGAGTTGGACCTGTTTCTGATGAAGAACGCGGTAGTCACGGTGCATAAAAATGAAATCCAGGCCCTGCGGGACATAAGCCAGCGCATGGAGGCGGAGCCGCGGTTTCGGGAAAAGTACAGCCGCGCGAACCCGCTCAAGTTCACGCTGGACATGATAGAAACCCTTGATCTTTCGCTCTACCCCATGCTTGACCACTTCTCCTGGGACATAGACGCCATAGACAAAATTCTCTTCACGGGCCGCGAACGCGAGCTCGTGGGCTCAATCCTCGCCATCAAGCGCAACATCGTGGCCGTGCGCAAATCCCTGGGCGGCCAGAAAGACGTAATTGAAGAAATGCAGGAGCACGCCAAAGAGTACGTGGGCGCCAAAGCCCTGGACCGCGCCACGGAAGCGCAGTTCAGGAACATCAGAAACCTCTCAAAAGACCTGTGGGTGCAGATGGAGAACCATATGGCAACCATTGGCGCGCTCCAGCAGACCAACGAATCCTTGATTTCGTTCCGCTTAAACGACATCATGAAGACGCTCACCATGCTCTCGTTGGTTGTGTTTCCCTTAACGCTCCTCGCCGCAATCTTCGGCATGAACACCACCGGCGGCATGCCGTTTGTGGAAAGCATGGGCGGGTTCTGGCGGGTCATCGCAATCATGCTCTCGGGCATGCTCTTTATGCTCTACTGGTTCAAGCGGCATCGGTGGATATAAAAAGAACCCTCCCAAGACTCCAGCGCGCTGGCCGAAATCTTGAGAGGGTCCGTACAAAGGACTACGTACTGAAGAGCGATGCCTCCTTTCTGCGGGGGCGTTGTTGATGTTGGTGTATGTTGAGGTGTCGGTGAGTTACGGGCCGCCGACAGCTGCGCCGCGGGCCGGGTGCATGACCTGGTTCGGGTAGGTGACTCCGAAGTCCAGGAACCACTCATCCGGCTGGAAGAACTGCGCCGCCAGGATGCAGACCATGTCCGCGGTCGGAATGGTTTCCTTGAACATGCTCCGGATCCTGACCGCTTCCGCGCCGCCTTCGGCAGTGTTCATAACTACATCATGGGCGTACGCGCACCAGTTGGCGAACGCCTGCACCGCGAGGTTTGAGGCCTCCCCGCACTCCAGGCCGCCTGCCTTCGCGCACCTCTCTATCCAGGATTCGTGCGCAGCCTGGTACCGCTTGTGCCGGGACACTAGGTCCAGGGCGTATGCCAACTTCTTTGCCCGAAGGCTCCGTTCCTCAAAACCTCCCAGGTGATTGATGAACCTAACGTGCCACACCCCCCGGGCATCCTGGAACAGCGGGCACTCGGGGTGCATGGGCTCATCCGGGCCAAGGATCGCAACCCGGACTCCCTTCTCGGTTACGAACGAGAGCCGCGCCCATGCCGCATCCGGATGCGCGGGATTGTATTCCGCGATACCCGGATTCAAAAGGAGCGCTGCAGCCGCGCGCCGGTGCCAGCGCGCGGTCTCCTCATCCGCGATCCGCGGGGCGTGCCGGTACCGGCCCAGGGGGAACACGGTCAGAGTCTCGGTGAATCCGCTCCGGTTGGTGTCGTCCCTCCGCTCCCGGGCTTCAGCGTTGATGGCTTCCTCAAGCACGGCATCGTCCTCGCACAAACTTGCGATTGCCGAGCTCGGCAGGGTGTCCACCTGCTTGAACACGAACACAGCGGGAACATCCGCGTAGAATACGCGCACCTCGCCCCTGCTGAACCGGAGCGTTTCAACGAATCCGGCGAGCGATCGGGGGCACACCAGCACCGTGCGCCGGGTCGGGCCCTCAAGTTCCTGCAGACCCTGCTCGTCGATGCGGATGAACGGCTCGGACTCCCGCAGGTGGTCTGCGATGAACTGCCGCGCGTCCGGGTGCCTGGTGAAGAGATCCTCAAACGATACGGAAATACCGTCCGGCACGCCGATGATATCCTCAAACGGGCAATCCGTGCGCGCAAGCGCGTCCGGCGAATCCCAGGAGAACATGGACGCAAAGGCAGATGCAACCGCGCCCTCATCCACAACCAGCGAAGCCGCAAGCGCCTGGTCGTCCGGGAACAGCGAAAGCCGAACCGCCGACTTCTCGGCGCGGCCCTGCACGAGCGCTTTCTCCACCTCATCGCGCGCGCGGCCAACTTCCGCGGCGAGATCATCGCGCGCCGCCGTAAAGAGCGCAATCTGCGCGTCCAGCTCCGCACACACCAGGCCGCGGAGCGCAGCCATTTTGGCGGTGAGCATATGCCGGAGCACGGCTCCCGCAATGGTGCTGATCCCTTGGACCATGGATGATACTGCATCATTCAGGTCCTTGTCGGCTTTCGCGCGCGCGGAAGCGATAGCCGGGGATGGTATATTGAAGAGCGCCCGAAACCATCCCGGTTGCAAGGCCTCGGCCACAGCATGGGAAGACTTCGCGTCCACAACAGCCGAGCCGGCGCTGATCGCGGCAGATCTGTCCGCGGACAGGAAGTGGTCCACGGGCCTCTGCTCGGTTCCCTCTCGCGAGTCAAGGGACACCCGAGCCGCAACAAGCGCATCCAGAACGCGGAGCACTCCCATATTCGGAAGCGCATTGCGGACCCGCGTTCGCAGATCTGTGATGCGGTCGCCCGCAATCCGAAACACTTCTGCTTCCGGCAATTGGGCATCCACGAACTCGGGGATGGACCGGATTGCAGCGACCGTTGCCAAACCGGTTGCCGCGGGATCGTGGATCAGATCCTCCCGAAGCTTGATCTGGTCAAAGACCGGCGCCAGGGACGCGCCCTCGTTAGCCGAGCGCATCACCCGCTGTTCCCACTGCTCTATGGTCCGCCGGGCGCCGGCTTGCGTAATCGGAGCCGCGAGCGCGGCCGGCTCCGAACCCGGATTCCCCTCGCGCATGCGGCCAAGCACTGCCGCGCGCTTGCCGAGCGCCGCGATCCGCGGCAACTCGCGCCAGAGCTCGCACACGTGCAGCGCGATAGAGCTCCACACGAACGGCATGCGCATGGCAGCCGGAACCGCCTTGGCCATGTCCTCGTGCAGCTCAACCGCGAGGAACGATGCCAGTTCCGGAACCTGGGACAAATAGTACAGGTAGTCAGCAACCATCCGCTGGGCGTCCTCAAACGAGAGCGCCTGGTCCTTGTCGTTCTTGCCTTCCACCAGAATGATCTGGCCCAGGCAGCCGGGCTCCACATCCTCGGAAAACCCCGGAAGCAAACCGCCGAAGTGGGGATGGTCTGGATCCGTGCCCAGGAGCACCAACCGGTCCCAGATGCGCGCTGCCGCAGCCATGATGATCTTGTGCCTGCGGTCGCGCTGGGGATCCCCGGTGATCGGGTACAGCTCCGGCCCCAAGACAATGAGGCGCTGGATCAGCCCGGGGTTCATCTGCCACCTCCACGCCGCGTGCATGATCGCGGATGCGAGGCCCGTCCCCCCGGTTCCGGCCACGTAGCTGACCTCGCGATCAGCTGACGCGAGCGACCGGTCCGCGGAGTCAAACGAGGCATCCACAAATGCGAGCCACTGGGTCACGTGCTGGCGCTCCATGGCGTTCAGCGCAGCCGCAATCACGGGCTGCTTGTCCACGCCCGAACGCCCTAGGTTGCACCCCGGAAGCCCGTGCCGGGACTGGAGGAACTGAAGCGGCAGATCACGCTCCCACTCCCTCTCATGCTGCCCAAACACGGCAGTAAAGTTGGTGACCGACCTGCCCAGGACGTACTCCCTAAGCCAGGGCGAGCGCCGAGTCCGGGATAACAGCTTGTTATTGTTGAGGCAGGCGTCTACTGCTCCGATCCGTACCTGCCGGCTGCGGCGCGGGTTTAACCGCAGCATTTGGTCCACCTGCACACCGACCAAGCTGCCCGCGCCGCCGCAGAACTGCATCACGTGCCTTCTGTACCGGGTGTCGGCCGCCTCGTTGGCGGGCTCCGCGGCAACAACCGGCTCATGGCGCTCTGGCGCGCCCGCACCCGGACTTTCGTCCACTGCGGCCGCAACGATTGTGTCTGCCATCAGATGTAAACCTCCTCGGTTGATAGTTCTTGAACTGTTGGTTGGATGACGGCGCTATCTGCCGCAACACTGGGCACTACTGCCCCATCCACCTGGTATGCCTGATTCACTGCATCCAGGATCTGGACTGACTGGGCAACCAGGGGGTACATCTTCCCGGGCTGCATCGGAACCCTGTCTATGCCCGCCGCACTCCCGGAAAGCGGGAACATGCTGCATGGAACGCGCGGGCCGATGTAGATGCCGTTCGGAGTCGGAACGACGGCGATGTTCCTCACCTCAAACCACGTGCTCCTGATCGGCCTCACTTGGCCATTGCAGGCAATGTGCCCCACAACACCGCTGGTATCCTGCGGCAGCGCTCGGCTGGTAACAGTATGCTCGCTCCAGGCCCGCATGCGCCGAGCAGCCACGAAAAGCATCGCAACAGCGAACACAAGGATCGCGGCAATGCCGAGGAGCTTGTCCGGAATCCAATCCCGGTACAGCCATGCCCGCCGCTCCGCGAGAATGGCAGGCCGGTTCCCACGCTCCGTAAGGCTCACGCTCCCATGCGGCACGAGCTTCACCTTGCACGGGACTGGCCGTGAGAGCGGCCAGAGCACGTCCCCGGGAGGCGGCGACTCTTCGTTGAATGCGACAAAGACCTCAACTTCTGCCTTGTCCGGAATCACGAGTCCCTCGGAAAACGGGATTGGCTCGCTTTCGGAACCGCGGATCTTCCAGAACCCGAGCACATGTGCGGCATCGCTTGAGTTCTCGGAATCTGCAACTAGAACCGCAGTAAAAAGCTCGCCGGATGCCCGCGTTGGCGCATCCAGCAAAAGCTCATACACTCCGGCCAAGTACATCTCTCCAAGGCCGGAAACCAAAATCCGGGCCGGCTCGTTAAGATTTGCCCATGAGTAGGAGCCGTTCAGCTCCCGGTCAATGGCCTCAAACCGCTTGCGCACATCAGCCCAGGATCCGGCCGGGTACACCGGGAAATCCGCATTCCCGAACAAGCTGCGCAGGTGCACCTCCCCTGGGTACTCCATATCGCGTGTGTTCACAGACACAAGCTCCACCGAGAACATGCCTTTGCGTTCCTGCGGAACGCGGGACATGCACTCCTGGAGCGCTTCCTGGAAAAACCACGAATCCTGGCCGGCAGGCTCATCATTCCAGCCGTCTCCCACAATGGTCGCGTGGAACCGGATTCCGGACTCTTTCAACTCAATGAACCCGTTCTCCATGTCAGTCAGGAGCGGGAGCGCGTAGTTGGTGTACGCGGTTTCGGCTTTCCCGAAAGCGTGCCTGGTCAGGTAGTCCTTTACCATTGCGGCAAGTACTGCGCGCCCCGAGTCCGAGGCTGCCGTTGGCCAGGGCACATAGCTCGTACCCACCAGGCGCACGGTTACTTTGTTCGCGCCGGACACGGCAAGAATCCGGTCGCGGACAATTGCCGCGGCCTCGTCACGTTCCTCCTCTGAAAGCGAAGCCGAGATGTCCAAATACACCACCTCATGGTACGTGCCGTTGGGCGTGTTCCACCCAGGAACCTCAACGCCGCCGTGCACAGGCAAGGCTGATTCCGCCGCTGGCGCGGCGCGCTCAACCAAAGGCGCGCTTACACCGGCCGTATCACGATCCCACACCGTACGAACCGGAGGGACCATGGTCTCCCCGGTGTGCGATGGGTCATCATCCGGAACACCCATATTGGGGTCAAAACCGCACCCGAACACGGAAACAGTCCCTAACGCGGCAGCGCACAACGCCAAAAACAACTTTCTCTCGCGCATTTCGGCATCCCTCCCGTGAATAGTGCGAGTGATTGCTTACTGATTGTCAATGTTCTGTTTTTGTTTGCTAGATGATATTTATACTATATTATATTAGAATTGTCAATAATTTTCAAAAAAAGAACCCTCTGCCTCTCAAAACCGAGAAAGACAGAGGGTTTTGGACGTATGGCCAACAAACAATAGCGAGTGTACAGAGTGAACAGCTACTGGGTGCGGCTCACTCCCTTGCCTTCGGGCGCGTTGCGCGTCCGCGCACCGGATGCGCTTCACGGCCATTGTCTTGCCCTGGACCCGATGTATCCGCAAGCCGTGCCGACTCGGGTGCCGGCTTGCCGCGCTCCAGCGCAGGCCGGGCTTCTCCGCCGAGCAGTGCGGCTGCGTCCAGGCGGAATCCATCCTGAATCCCGCGGTCCGACATGCCTGCCGCGCGCAAGGCAATGGCTGCCTGCACGCGAGTGCTCTCGCTGTTGATAAGCCCGGCGGCTTCATTGAGCCGCGCCCGGACAGCCGGAATCGTATTCGCGACAATAACGACGCGTGCCTGTATGTCCACTTCCGAGACGCGCCGCGCCACCTCGGCTTGCGCGTGGGCCTCAACCGCGTCCTTGAGCTCCTGGTCGCGCTGTGCGATCCCCTCCTCCAGACTCTTGAGGAGCGGCCGCACGAACTCTTCGCGCGCAACCTGGAGCACGATCAGAGTGAGCGCTTCGCGGTCAGCGCCTGGAATGCGGTCCAGAAACTCCTGGACTTTAGGACGCTGATCTTCTGTGCGCTTCTTCAGCCGCGCTTCTTCTGCCTCGAGGCTCGCGCGCTTCTCTTCCAGCTTCGCGATGAGTTCCGTGCGGTCATCAGGCGTGATTCGCGCATCATTCCTGACCTGCTGTCCGATGCTTGGAACGGACCCGAGGTCCGCCCTTTCAATCGCGCGGCCAAGGCCAGTAAGCGCGTTTGCGCGCTGCTTTTCCTTGAGCTCTGCCTCGCGTTCATCAAGCGCGTGGTAGAGCTCATCCTTGCGCTCCCGGGAAATCGCGGCAGCCGCCACGATTTCCCGCGTCGCCGCAACGTCGTCCGTGCCCTTGACCGCGGCTGTGAGGTGTACCTCGGCGCGCTTCTCCCACGCGGCTATGAGCCGTGCCGCGTTCTCCGCGTCCAAGGCTCCCGTCTGGGCGCTCTCGGACACACGGCCGCGAATCGGCCAGAACTTGTCCCGACCCTCGGAAGCGATGGACGCGCTGATCTCGCGAACCAGAGCTTCCTGCGCCTCCTCGCGCTTGCGGATGTGCTCCGGCGGCCGGACATCAACCGTCACGTCCTTGAACGAAAACACGTTGCCCTCGTTCGCAAGCCCCGCAAGCGCGCCCTTCATAGCATCTCGAATCTCGCTTGCAAGCTGTGACTCCCGGGACACGCCTGCATGTCCCGGCAACCCGAGAACCCTGTGCTCGGAGTATGTCCGGCTGCCGAGAATCTCGGCAAACGGGCTTGTGAGCATGTCCCGAGCAGCCTGCCAATCCCCGGACAGGACGTACGGCAGGCCCTGCTGGGTGCGCGCGAGCAACGCAGGCATGCTGGCGACCTGGGCCGTGCCGCAGACTACCACGTCCAGTGGAATTGCCTCGCCCGCGCCAGGCTTGGTCGGAATGCCCGGGTAGATCCACTGGAAGCTGAACGTGTTCGTGTGTACCACAAATGGCATCATGCTGTCTATCGCCGGGCTCTCGCCCCGGGCGACGACCCGAAGCCCTGTCGGCGTCATCACGAGGAATGTGGCGCCGGCGCGCGAGAGCAAGCGCCTGCGGACCGGTGCCAATTTCGCGGCGAGCGATGCTCTCGGCGCCGTGATGATGAGGGGCACCGCACCAGACTGGTCACCCCTCCCCAGAAACTCCAGGTCCTCGGACACATTGACTCGGTCCAGCGTTGTGACGCTGGTCCCGGTTACTGCAATCTTCTGTGCCATCACTTGCCCCTCCTTCAGGTGGGCGTACTTGCGCAAAGGTTAGGGTTGATTCAGCGAATTTGTACACAACACTGATTTTCAAATAACAACAAAACTACAGTTAGTTATACATAATTGCTTATTTTTGTCAAGTTTTTGCACATTGACAAATAAATAGAAATGTGATATTAAGACTAAAGAAATCTAACTCGGTCGTTGACAACCTATTATTTAGGATACAACACAAACAAAATCACCTGACTTCCCGCAACTTCCACAGCGCAACTATTGCGAAGGAGATGATCGCATGAACGCAGCAACAGCGCCTGGCCAAAGCCAGACAGTGGAACAGGCCAGGGAACGCGCGCGCCAGAAAGCGGCGCAGATCACGGAACAGATGGCTGTGGCAAAGACCGCGGCCGCTGTCCGGGCTATCCTGGACACCCTGCCCGGCGCAAACCAGGTCGGCGAACTTACGCCTGATGATTTGGCCAGGCTTACGGAGCATGGCCAGTCCCTGGAGCCGAGCCGACCCCAGCCGCAATGACGAACAAGCGCGCGCACATCAAGCGCGTGCTCATCCGGTGCGGCGAGTTTGATCTCGCCCGCGCGCGGACCGTGGGCCTCGTCACGCCATTCCTGGGAACTAAGCCAAAGCGCTGGAGAAAAGAGCGCACAGGCGGGCTGCTGGACGGTCCGCAGTACCACGCGGAAAACCCGGACGACACACAAGAAATCCGGGATCACCTAAAGGCGCTCGCAGATACCCGGCGCAGAAGCATCAAGCGCGCGCGCCGATGGTTTTGCCTGTGCTCGCTCATACTACTCTTCGCGGGCCCGGTCCTGGTGATGCTTACCAAGGCTCCGGTCACCCGTCTAGATATCATCCCGTTCATTGTGCGCCATCCCTTCATGATGGCGGCAGTTCCGATCTCATTCGCGGCGATCCTCGCCGCGAACCGCATTCCAGGACATGGCATCGCGTGGATAGGGGCGCTCCAGGGAAACTGGATGGCCAAACTCTTCGCTATCACGGCCTGGATCTGGCTCTTCACCATGATACTCACCCACTCCTAGAAGCAGAGGCTACCATGAATCAGCAACAGCGCGGAGGCCAAGGCCGCCGCAACAGAAACCGCGGAGGTGGCGGGCAGGGCGGCAACGCCCTGAACATCCCAGGTGTTCCGCAGCAGGTAATCAGGAACGCGCTGGACCAGATAGAGGTCGGCGAACTCGGAGATGAAATCCTTGACCATCTGCAGGCAGACGGCCGAAGAGCTGAAGAGAGGCACAGGGCCGACATCGCCAAGATGGCCGCTGAAACCGATCGTGTCAAAGTAGAAACCGAAGCAAAGCGGGCTACGGACGCGAGGGCTGCCGAAAAAGATCGCAAAGAGGCGGAATCCGCGTCCAAGGCTTCGCGGCAGAAAGCGAACTTCTTGGTTGCGCAAGCCTTGTCCGAGTACCTTGCGAGCATCAACGGCATCACGGCGCTCGCAGAGCTCCATCGCAGGCGGATCACGGTCCAGTTCCTGGACAAACTCACTCCGGCTGCATTGGAGCACTTCCGCGCCTCGCTCGGGCAGATGGCTCAAGAGGGCGCCGAAAACACGTCCGATAAAATCCAAAAAATACTTGCGCTACTCGGGAAAACCGAGAGCGACACCGAACGGTTCCGCATCGCATGTGCGCTCGGGCTCTTGCCCGAGCAGTACCAGAGGAGTTGAAGATGAAAAAACTCAATGAGATATTCAACAAATTGTTTGAAGAGACGGTTGGCCAGGTTGGCGCGGGCTTTGTGAACCGGACCATCCTCGGAGGGAGCGGGGAACCGGTGCAGGTATCGGTTCCACGGATCTCGGGGCTGCATACGTTCCGCGCGGGCATTCTGCCGAGCCTCGGGCTTGCTGATGAAAGCGCGTTCGGCGGGGACATAGCCCTGTTCAATGAATGGGCCGCCAGACTCTACGGCACATCCGCAAATCCGGTCATTGCCGAGTTCATCGGGAAGTTGGTGCGCCTGCGCCAAACCGAGCCCTGGAGGGCAACACTCCTGCGCGTCATCATCACCAAGCATCCACACGAGGCCGCGCAGCGCCAGATACTCGTATTCCTCGCGAACAGCAGCGGGTACGACGATTTCTACAACAGAGTCTGCATGCTCGTTCCGGAGAAGCAGTTGTCAACCAAAGCCGGCGAGTGGCTGCGCCGAAACGTCCTGAATTGGGGCGCCGTAAAGAAACACGCGCGCTCCGGCCGAGATTTCACTGTGCGGCACGCGCGGCGCGGCGACAGCTATGTCGCCCGCACCGCGGTACCCCCGGTCCGCGCAAAGCGCGTGGCGTGGAACGCAAGCCTGGATCGCACAGCGCGCCGCATTGAGCAGAACGGCGGCAGGCTCTCCACTAAGTGGTGGCTCCCCTTCTGAACCCAACACACCAAAAACAAGGAGTAAGGACAATGAGCGGACTTCTGAAAGAACTGCTGGAAATCCTCCTGGGATTCCTGCGGTTTGACTTCCGGGTCACGTGGGCAGTCGCATCCGGCGCCGCCAGGCGCCTGTTTGTCTCCATCGGCATTGAGCTCATCGCCATCGTGGCCTTCGCCGCCCTGGCGCAGTTCAATCCGTACTGGTATCTGGCCTGCGCCGGTGCCACTCTGGCCATCTCCGTGTACCAGTACGCGTTTCTCGCGGCAATCACGATTCCCATGGCCGCGAATTTCGCGCTTGAGCATCAGCTCTCGCTGGTCCTGGTCCAGATTCTGGGTGCGGCCCAAGTGCCGCTCGCCAAAATCGCAACTGCGGTAGCCGAGTTCCGGGGGAAGATCGGCCAGATCATCGCCCAGCCCGAAGGGGAAATCGGCGATTCCATCATGACGCTCCTCCTCCAAGTTGTAAGGCCATTGGAGCTGCCGAACGCCATCGTGAACCTGGCCGCGGATCCCATGATCGCGGTTATCAGGGCCGTGGACAAATCCATCCAGGAGCTGCCCGGAAAAACCTGGCAGCAAATCAAAAAGGTTGCCGGCCCGGTGCTCTCCGGCTTCCTGGTGTTCCAGTGGTTCAGTGTCGCCGGATGGGCGCTGCTCGCGGCGAGCCCGCCCGCCATCGTGTGGGCTCCGATATTCGCGGCAGCAGTCGGCGCGATTCTCACGCTGCTCGCGATTCCAAGCCGCAAAGAACAACACCCGCGCACGCGGTTTGAGAATGCCATGCTCTGGGTGCTCGGTGTGTCTCTCGTGTACGCAGCCTACATGTACTACGATGAATCGCTGTTCGTGCTCCCGCTGCTCGTGGTGCCGATCATGGCCGCACTCCTCTTTGCCCTCGCGTGTTGGGGATTGCGGTTTGGAGGCAGCATGCTGGTACTGGTTGTGGGTGTATGGGGCATTGTCTCGCCCCAGCACTGGCTCGCAACCCGGAACTCGTTCGGCGGCTTGAACCAGAGCGCGCCCGAGTACGCGGAAGTGCGCAATCCCTGCCAGGCGTACCAGCCTGGCCGCGGCAGGACCTACGTCCGTGATCCGACCATCAAGCCCCTCAAAGAGGGAGATGTATTGCGGCTCGCGCGCAGCTCTTCGTTTGAGTCTCCGACAAGCGATTCAAAAGACAACCTCTGGCTGGAAATGGTTGGAGTGGTTGATGTTGCCACGGGTATGGTTGACCCAGGCGCCAAGAACTTCTGGGTACCCTTGGGCTACGTCAAGCAAACCGGCTGGGATCCTGCGGAGGTGGCAGTCGGCGCAACCGGAGGCGCGCAGGGCGCCTTGCCCTACAATCCCTACGCCATCTGGGACCAGACCGCAGAACCGCCGGTCAAAGTGGCAAGCTTCAACCCGGGGTTGGACGCGCCCGCCGAAGTGCGGCCCAACACCACTCCGCTCATGCACCCGCTCGGCGACTACCGCATCACGCCCATTGTCTACTATGGCACCATCCGGCAACGGGACGGCATGCGGAACTGGAGCGATGTGTTCCCGGCTTCCGTTGGCACGCCAGTGCGCGCTGGCGCGGCAGGAACCGTGATCGCCGTGCATCCGGCCAAACGCCACGAGGTAAGCGCTATCGTGCTTCGCCACGACAACAGTGAACGAGGCACGTTCTACACGCGCTACCTGGAGGTGGGCACGATCCTGGTTGCCGTGGGAAACACAGTCAGCCAGGGAGATACTATCGCGCGATCCGACGGCAGGCCCGGAGCCAGCGGTACAATGAGCGACGCGCAAGAACCCCACATCGGGTTTGAGGTGTGGGCCGTCGTAGAGGGTCCCAACACCTGGTTTCCGGTGGACACTATGCGGTGGATCAATGGAGTGGCCGCCCAGAAAGTGGTGATAGCGCCCCAGGAATTCACCGCCTACCCCCTGTACCCCATCCCCGGAACCGAAGACGAGTATGAGGTTCCGGTCAACCGGCCCGTAAGTATTCTCGCGGACCGCGTACGGTTGGGGAATCTAGTGGACATCCGGGTTCTCTCTCCAGAAGCGGGCTATGTCATCAACGGCCGGGAGGAACACCGCGCCTACTTCCGGGAGCCCATCGCGCTGTTGGGCAAACCGTACCCCAAGGTCAAGGGTACGGACGCGTTCGTGTGGCAGACCTACTCCTTCTACACGGACCACGAACAGGCAAAGTACGGCCAGCTCATTGCCGGCATCAACGGCTTTGAGACTGCGTATGGCCTGCACTACGGCGCAACGAGGTTCACGGCGGAGGAAGACGGCGCCGTCTGCATCGGCATCAACGAGGCGGTGGGCATCCGCGCGAATAACGAGCGCTTGGTGGATGCGTCCGCCGACAACTACGTCAGGGACTCAACCCGTGATGTGGTCCGCGTCAAGGTCGCCATCAGGCGCGGCGGTTCCGCAATCTGAATCACATATCAACTAGGAGGGGAAACACAAAAACAAAAACACAAAACATATGCGGCGTAACGCTCGCATATGTTCGTTCGTTCCACTGCGCCAATGCAGTCGGTCCCCCGCCTATTGATAGGTCAAGTCTGATCTCTCAAGCGGGGGATCTTTTTTTACGCAAATTTCCTCAAGGGTTTCCCTCTCAATTTCCTATTTCCTGCTCCGCTTCTCCCACGCAACGAGCAGGGGGGACGCGAGGAAGATGGACGAGTAGGTTCCGGCAACCACGCCGATCATCAGAGCCAGCACAAAGTTCTTGATGGACTCCCCGCCGAAGAGGTACACCGCGAGCAGAACAACGAACGTGGTAAGGGCTGTAAACACGGACCTGCGGACAGTTTCGTTGACGCTCGTGTTCACGATCCATTCAAACTCGTGCTTCCAGTGGTCGCGGGACAAATTCTCCCGCGTCCTGTCAAACACCACAATGGTGTCATTCACTGAGTACCCGAGGATGGTTAAAAGCGCCGTCACAAACAGGATGTCCACCTCAACGCCCGCAAGCTTTCCCAACACCGCGAATATGCCCGTGGGGATTGCCACGTCATGGATGAGAGCAATAATTGCGGTGATGCCGTACTTCCAGCTGGAGACGGGCTTGGACACTTTCCGGAACGCCCAGGCAATGTAGAGTATAATGGAAATAATCACCGCAATGATGGCGTACGCGGACTTCTGCTTGAGCTCCTGCCCAATGGTCGGGCCGATTGACTCAAACCTATCTTCACTTACAAGCACAAGCCCGCCAATGGTAGTGACCGGCGATGAGATAACCGCTCCCCCGTCGCCCTCAACCTGAATGTCAACGGGGTTGCCCTGGCTGTCAGTTGCCTGAATCTTGGGTACTCCGGCAGGAGCGCTCTCTGGCTTGGCAGCCTCTTTGGAGCGTTCACTCTCGGGCAGTTGGCCAGCGAACTCCGTATTCAAGCGCCCCGCAATGGCCTGGTGCTCTTCCTCGCTTATATCCCGAAACCGCAGTAAAAACCCATGCTCCCCGGTTTTCTGGACCTGCACTGAATCAATAAGTTTTGTTCCATTCTCATCAGGGCGGGTGAGTATTTCGGCGATGGATGCGGCATCAGCCTCAATCCGCTCGTCAACCGTAATTTCCAAGAGCGATCCGCCCGTAAAATCAATGCCCAAGCGCAAGCCGAATACCGCAACCGCAAGAACGCTTGCTCCGACGAGCACCCCTGAAATGGCGAAATAGATGTTGCTGTGCTTGATGATTTGCATAGGATATTAGGCGCCCCAGAGCCACCTCTGCTTGGAGAGCCATCTGCTGCGGCCCGCGAATTCAATAAACACGCGCGTGATGATGATGGCGCTGAACATGGAAACCAGGACCCCGATGCCGAGCGTAATGGCAAAGCCCTTTACCACGCTGGAACCGAACCACGCGAGGATCAGGCACGTGATGAGCGTTGATGCGTTTGAGTCGCGGATGGAATTCCACGCGCGGTCAAAGGCAACCCCAACCGCGTGCCCGAACGCATTGCCCAGGCGCAGCTCTTCCCGGAGCCGCTCAAAAATCAAAACATTCGCGTCCACGGCCATGCCGATGGAGAGCAAGAACCCGGCAATGCCGGCCAAGGTCAGGGTGACGGGAATGAGCTTGAAAAACGAAAACACGATTGCCGCGTACCACACGAGCGCGAGAACGGCGAGCAAGCCCGCGGCCCGATAGATGCCGAGCATGAGGAGCCCTACGAGCGCGAATCCGATTAAGCCCGCGGTAATGCTCTTTGCAACCGAGGCAGTGCCAAGCGTGGGGCCCACGGTCTGCTGGGAAATGAGGTTAATGGGCACGGGCAATGCCCCGGCGTTCAAGCGTTCCACGAGCTCGCGCGCCTCGGGAATAGTGAAATTTCCGGTGATGACCGCCTGGCCGCCCGGGATCCGGTTCTGCACCACGGGCGCGGAAATCAAACCTCCGTCAAGAAAAATGCCAATGCGCTTTCCCACGTTTTTGTCCGTGAGCTCTTCAAACAGCCTGGCTCCCTCATCATCAAACTGCAAGCCGACCTGGCTGGCCCCGGAGTAGCTGTCAAACTGCACTTCACTGCGATTGAGCTGCTTGCCGCCGAGCTCGGTTTGGGCCCAGGGCTGGTAGTCCGGCACGTCCCCTTCCAGGCTCTGGGTGCGGAACAGGATGTGCCGTGCGCGCACCTCTTCCGCTTCAAAACCCGTATCATCCGTAACCACGCGCGATTCCAGGCGCTGGATGATGTGGTACCCGAACTCGGTTTCAACGGGCTCAAGCGTGGTTTCGCCTTCCCCGACAAGCTCGCCATAGAGCACGTCCCCGAAGGGCTTCACTAAAAGTTCACGCCGCATGAAACCCAAATCCCCGCCCGCTTGCGCGCTGCCCGGGTCCTCGGAGAGTTCAGTCGCAAGCTCCGCAAAGTTCTGGCCTTGCGCATCTATGATTTTCTGGATGGTTTCTTCGGCTTTCTTGAACTGGGAAGCGTTGAACTGCTCGCGCTTTGCCCGTTCTTCCGCGCTTACGGGCACTGGTTCCGGAGCAATGGCTTCGGTCTTAAATTCCAAGAGCGGGGTTGCGCCGATCTGGCGAATGGCTTCGTTGACATCAAACACGCCGGCAAGCTCCACAATGATGCGCAGGTGCTCACCAACTTTCGCGGTCTGCACCACGGGCTCGGAAACGCCCAGGGCATTGACTCTCGCCTCTATGACGTCGCGCACTCCGGAAATCGCGGTCTCGGCGTCATCCAGCCCAACCTGGGACGTGTCAGCCTCATAGACGAGATGCGCGCCTCCCTGCAAATCAAGCCCCAGGTGGGTCCTGAACCGCTCAAACCAGTACTTTGCCGGCCATTTCGCGGGGAGCGTGTCAAGAAAAATAGACCCGGAAATAAATCCAAGGACTATGATGAGCGCGAATAGTATCCAAACTTGTTGCCGGGTGCTAGCCATGATGCTGTTTCATCTCAAAATCTTCCAAAACATCCCCTTCAGAGAGCCCTTTCCCTTTGAGCGCCTCGCGTACGGTTCGCGCGCCCGCGAGGAATGTATCCTTTTTCAACAACAAAATTCGGTGCTTAAGGGCATCCTCAACAAACGACTTCTCGCTCGCATAGCCATGCGCTTTTGCAGCGGAAGAAACCTCTTTTTCCAATGTTTCTGATAAAGTAACAACCATATGAGCTTATAGTATCATAATATGCACTTACCGGCAATGTACTCAAATCTTTTTACGTTGCGGCCGTCCACTTCCACTTCTCCCATAAACATCGCCAAAGGCCGCACCCATAAACGGGACGCTGTATTGTTATAAAGCGCTTCATACACCACAAGGTCTTCCAGGGTTTCGCTGTGCTTTGCCGGCCCGATAACCCGATACTCGCCGCCCTTGTAGTGCCTGTATATTCCTAATGCAAGCATGTTATTTCCTTCCGATAATCTGCAGCCAAGTGGTTTTATGCATTGGCGTGGCAGATTCAAATACTGCTTCCATACCAAGTTCTTTTAGATAGCCGCGCAATTCTTCCTTGGTAAAATAACTGAAAAACCGTTCGTATTGGTATCCATAACCCTCCTCAACCACAACCTGTTCCTCGTCCTGCCCCTCCCACTTCTCTTTGACTGCAATGTAGAGATGTCCGCCTTTTTTCAATCGGCTGGCCAGGCCTTTCAGTACGGCAATGACTTCTTTTTTTGGAATGTGCAGAAGTGAAGCTTGGCTAAAAATTCCATCAAACTCCCGCTCAAGCGTTCCGGCATCTTTCATGTCTATCACTAAAAACTCAACACCCGGAACGTCCCGCTTGGCGATTTCAATCAGCTTATCGGAAAAATCAATGCCTAAAACACACAGTCCTTTTTCCGAAAGATATTTTGATTTAACACCCGCGCCGCAACCCACGTCCAGCACAGAACCGCCTTTCGGCAAAAACGAAACAAACGCATCTGTTCCCTCAACCCACCATGAATCACTCTTATGATCTTTATACCAATCTTCCGCGATTCGATTGTAGGTGTCTTTAAGATTCATGCGAGCCGCCTATCTTTGTTAAAAATTCAGTCGGCGCAACAATGGGAATGCCATCAAATGACCCCAACTCCAGGAGGTGGCGGTCTCCGGAAACGATAAAGGAAGCCCGGGCCGCAAGCGCGCAGGATAAGAACTTGTCGTCTTTTGGATCCTCGGCAACCACATCAATCGGAAACCGCTCTCCCGGAACGTACTCTGCTACCTCCCAAAACTCCTCTACCAAAGCCTGCGGCGTTTTTCCGATTGACGCAAATACGCGCGTGAACTTTGGCCGGTTGAGCACGTCCAGCAGCTCATCCATTGTATCCCGCGACACGCACAGGGTAATGACTCCTGACCGCGCAAACTCAAAAATGTCGCTCGTGCTCCCGCGCCACAGCAACGCTGATACCAAAACGTTCGTGTCCAGCACTACGCGCATACCAACTGCTATGGCCGCCCGGAACGAACCTCACGAACCGTGTCATCAATATCTTTTGCCGTAATGCCCCTCCCCGCGGACTTAAGCTTTTTCCAGGTCTTCCAAAATTCCGGCTCCGGCTCCGGCACCCGCTTGAGCGTAATCATGTCTTCCGATGAAATCATAAGCACGTCAGCGCCTTCCCAGGACTTTTGCAGATCCTTGGGCAAAAAATCCACTTTGTCCTTATCAAGTTTTACCGTCTGCGTGGTCATAGTATCTGTATGATACCAATTGTTAGGGGTGGTGTCCAGCGTGCGCAAGCATACTATTTCCCATGGCACTTCTTGAATTTCTTCCCGCTGCCGCAGGGGCAGGGGTCGTTGCGGCCCACCTTTTCGCCGCCAAACCGGTTGCGGTCCGGGTCCGCCAGGGCAGCGGATGACGAAACCGCAACAGCCTGCTGCATCAAACCGGTGCCTGATTGCGAAGATTGCATAAAAGGCGATTCCGTCTTTTGGCTCATCTCCTTTGCCGGAGCGCTGAAGCGCACGCCGCGCAACGCGGAAAGGCCGCTCGCAAGGGCGTTCATAAGCTTCTGCGCCTGTTTCGGGTCAGCGTGCATGCGCGCCTGCAAGGACCGCGCCGCCAAAACTTTGTAGATGCTGTACACCACCTGGTTCTGGATTGCGGAGAGTAGCTGCTGGAACAATCCATAGGCATCGCGCTTGTATTCCACCAAGGGGTCGCGCTGGCCATAGCCCCGCAAGCCCACTGCGGTGCGCAAATTATCCAACGCATCCAAGTGGTCCATCCACAGCGTGTCAATGGAGTTCAAGAGCACGCCGCGCTCAATCTGCTTGACCTGCTCGGGATCATTGATTGACGAAGACATCTCATCAAACACTGCCTGCGCTTTGGCCTTAAGATGCTCAATCAGTTGTTCGCGGCCCTCTGATGCAGCGGACTCATTGAGATCAAGCGTGGTGTCCGGCGGGAAAATAGTTGCCATGGTTTGCCCAATCTCCTTAGTGTTCCACTCATCTTTCTCGGATGCGGACGTGTGCAGATTCACGACCTGGCTGATTTCCGCATCAATCATTTCAAAAATCTGGTCCTGGAGCTCTTCTTCGGAATCCGTGGTCAGGATGGTTTTGCGGCGCTTGTAGATTGCCTCGCGGTGCCGGTTCATCACGTCATCATACTCAACCACGTGCTTGCGGATGTCAAAGTTGTGGCCTTCCACCTTCTTCTGCGCGGACTCAATGGACTTGGACACCATCTTGTTCTCAATGGGCATGTCCTCCGGGATCCCCAGGCGGTTCATCATGTTCTTGATGCGGCCGCTCCCGAAGAAATAAAGAATTGGGATGAGCCCGGGTCTCCCTGGCGGCCGCCTCTTCCGCGCAGCTGGTTATCAATTCTGCGCGCCTCGTGCCGCTCCGTGCCCAGCACGTGCAAGCCTCCGAGCTTTTTAACTTCATCCGCTTTTTGCGCGTCATACGGCGTGCCGCCGAGCACAATGTCAACTCCCCGTCCTGCCATGTTCGTGGCCAGGGTCACGGCGCCTTTTTGGCCGGCCAAGGAAATGATTTCAGCTTCGCGCTCGTGGTTCTTGGCGTTCAAAATCTCGTGCTTGACCCCGGCTTTTGAGAGCAAGCCGGCAAACTCCTCGTTCTGCTCAATGGAAATGGTGCCAATGAGCATGGGCTGGCCGGCTCTGTTGCGCTCTTTGATTTCCTTGATCAGGGCTTCGTACTTGCCCTGCCTGGATTTATAGATGCGGTCAGCAAGGTCAAGCCGCGCGAGGGCCCGGTTGGTGGGCACCACAAACACGTCCAGATTGTAAATTTTGCGGAATTCCTCCTCCTCGGTCTTGGCGGTTCCGGTCATGCCCGAGAGCTTGGGGTACAAGCGGAAGTAGTTCTGGAACGTGATGGTGGCAAGGGTCCGGGACTCGCGCTTGATTTCCACCCCCTCCTTTGCCTCAATGGCCTGGTGCAATCCCTCGCTGTACCTGCGGCCGTGCATCAAGCGCCCGGTAAACTCATCCACGATAATGACCTCGCCCTCGGCAACTACGTAGTCCTTGTCTTTCTCAAACAGCGCGCGCGCTTTGAGCGCCTGCTCCAGGTGGTGCACGGTGTCCAGGCCGCCTTCGGTGTAGATATTCTCCATGGCGAGCGCCTTTTCCATTTTCTTGATGCCTGCCTCGGTAAGGGTTGATGCGCGCAGCTTTTCATCCACATTGTAATCCTCGTTTTCCGTAAGGGTTTTGATGAGCTCGGCGTAGCGGTAGTACGCCTCTATGGGCCGGTTATCGGGCGCGGAAATGATGAGCGGCGTGCGCGCCTCGTCAATGAGGATAGAGTCAACCTCGTCCACGATCGCGAAGTTGAATTCGCGCTGGACCATGTGTTCCGCCCGGCCCGCCATGTTGTCGCGCAGATAGTCAAACCCGAACTCATTGTTCGTGCCATAGGTGATGTCCGCCTGGTACGCCTCGGTGCGCGACACCGGGCGCAAGTGGTCGTAGTCAATTTTGACGAGGGGTGAAGACAGGGCTTCGGCAACTTCGGACGCATCATCCGCTGTTACGCCCGCATCATACACAAAAGACTTCTCGTGCTGGATGGCGCCGACCGAGAGCCCCAAAAAATCGTACACCTTGCCCATCCACACCGCGTCCCTGCGCGCCAGGTAGTCGTTGACCGTAACCACGTGCACGCCGCGGCCGGAGAGCGCGTTCAAGTATACCGGCAAGGTTGCAACCAAAGTTTTCCCTTCTCCGGTGCGCATCTCCGCGATTGCCCCTTGGTGCAGGACCGCGCCGCCGATGAGCTGCACGTCAAAGTGCCGCATCCCCAAGGTGCGCTTGCTCGCTTCGCGGACCGCCGCAAACGCTTCAGGCAAAATGTCGTCCAATGTTTTGCCCTGGGAAAGCTTTGCCTTGAATTGTTCGGTGCACCCTTTGAGCTCTTGGTCCGACTTCTTCCCAAACTCGCGCTCAAGCGAATTAATCTTCTCCGCGAGCGGCTTGAGCTTTTTTTTGATGTGCCGGTCCCCGGGGTCGCCGAGTAATTTGTCCAAAAATGACATATATAGTGTTCTCCCCCCTTGCTAAGGGGGGAGCTAGAGGGGGGTCTACTGCCCTCGCCTCCGCTTGCTTATGATCCGGTCTTTGATGTCCCGGGCCTGGCGCTCCAGTTTTTCGGCCACCACATCCAAGGCCGAGAGAATGTCCGGCCCCTCTTCCACGGAGCGCAGGACCCCGCCCGCAACGTCAATATTCACCTCAACGCGGTACACGTCTCCGCTCTTGTGGTGGCTGTCGCGCGAAACATCAACCCGCACCTGCAGCACGTCCACGTTGCCCTTGTACTTGGCAAGGCTCGCGAGCTTCTCGTGGAACTCCTGCTCAAGGTTCCCTTTGAGCTCAACATTTTTTGTGTAGAACTGGATCTGCATATGTTTATTTTTCCTCCCCCTCCTGTAATCAGGAGGGGGTAAGGGGGTGGTTAGATATGCAAATTCTACCACAATTTTTTTGTAAAAGAAAGATAAAAATATGGCTAATATTGGTTAAAAATCAATTACATTGACAAAAATCATTACATATGCTATAATTATATGATATAATAACTCAAATCCAGTCGTTCCCTAACAACCGAAAGGAAGGAGGTAAAATCCGCAATGCTCGCCTGCTGCGCACAAGAGGAAGAAGGCAGGGAGAGCCAAGAAGCAGAAAGGGTTGTGAAGGCCAACTTGTTCCTGTTTGCGCATCCGGAAATCTTAGGTGCGCGAGCATGGTTCGCCAGTCTCCGCGATGGACTGGATCCGAACGAAGTGTACAACGCGGCCAGCTCAAAAGGATTCGGTCCGCGGTACTGCACGGGATTCAAGATCCTGTACCAATACCGCAAGACCGAGGCCTTTCGCCGACTCACCGAGGAGTGACTCCCCACTTCTCATTCCCGAGAGCGCACGCCGCGCCCTCATCCATCCAAATGCCGTGGGAACTGGGGTCTCCCGAAATCCACGGCGAAAGCATGGAGATAGTGGCATGAACCAGCTCCGCAGAAAACAGCCAGACCCCGACGCGGAAGTTTGGGTCAGCGACGAGCGCGACGACGACCCAGACAAGGACGACACTCCGTCCATCTGGGAGGAGACCGTCGCGGTACTCGCGGCACAGATGGCGCAACGCCATCGGTTGCCGAACTGAACCGGAGTCTCCCCGACCGAGGCCAGCGACGCGCATCCCCCCGCGTTGCTGGCCTCTCTTTTTTTTACCCGATGCGGGGAAAGGAATAAGATGGTCACTACCGCAGTTCTCTGGTTTGCGTTCGCCTTTGTCCTGATCATAGGCGGGATGTGGCTCTACCTCATCTGGTACCGGACCGTGTATCGGAGAGGGCACCGCAAACTTGGGCGAACCATCCGGGACTTGGAAAAAAGGCTGAAAGCCTTTGACGCCGAGCACCCGGACAAGCAGGCTCTCAAGTACAACGATAACCTGCGGCTTCAGCGGGGCCAGATCAGCATACCGCTTGCCGAAGCGCGGGCGGGCCAGCGCAAGCTGAAGCAGCGCCTGCACTTGATGGTAGGCGCGTGGATCGCTCTTTTGTTCACGCTCGCATGCCTCGCCATCCTGGTTCCGAAGTAAGGCTCCAGGCGGCGCGGCCGCATCACAAAGACCCGAGGTTCTCCAGCGAGAGAACCCCGGGGCTTTTTTCATCCACGCGCCCTTTATACATATGCAATAACGTGGTATGCTAGGCAGTGCCCCATCACCTTTTCACCCCACACAAGGAGAGTAAGGTATGCATGGGTAACCCATGGCACTCGCTGTCGCCGGATGAGCGCGCCTTCCTCCGGCTCGTAGAGAATGGGTTTCCCCTCTCACAGCCAGAGGTGCGGAAATGGTTCTTTACAAAGCTGGGCAAAAAGCACATCACCGGGAGGCGCATCAGGAGAAAAGCGGAAAAGCGCGGCATAGGCGAAGACCACGCCATAGCGCTGGCGCGGCTGATTGGCATACGCTCCTCCGGCCCCCTGCGAACCGTGGTTCATAAGTACGAATCCGGAAAATTCAAAGGGGACGCGCTGGTGGCGCTTGTTGAGAACGGATTCGCGCTCCGAAAAAAGGAGCGCAGAACCTGGTTCTTGGCACAGCGGCAGAAGTTCAGCAGCAACAGGATTGTCAGGCTCGCGAACGAGTACCGCGAGAACGGAGGCGCATTCGCCATGAGCAAGCGCCACGCGGTTGCGCTCGGCAGGCTCCAGAAGATTCGGGCGTCAGTCTACTTCAGGAACGTCCTGCGCTTGTACAGCCTGATTGATCCGTAGCTCTTTGGGCATGAGCTGCGACACCGCACTGAATACACATGCAGTACCCCCGAGTGTATCACAGGCACCGCCGCGGCAACTGCCCACAAAGAACCCCCGTACCAACGAAGGGTTTTTTGCCTTATGTCCGCTACTCAAGCACCGCCCTGATTCTTCGCACACCGCTGGATGCGGATTCTTCTTTGGTGATCCTGAACGTCCCGAGCACGCCGGTATGTTCCACGTGCGGCCCTCCGCAGATTTCCTTACTCACATCCCCGATTGAGTAAACTTTGACTTTGCCCGCATACTTGCCTTCAAACAATCCCATGGCTCCCTGGGCCTTGGCTTCTTTGACGGACATTTCCTCGCAACTGACCGGATAATCTTTCTTGATGGCGTCATTGACCCAGCCCTCAACCTTTTTAATCTCTTCAGCCGTCATCTTTTGCGGGTGCACGAAGTCAAACCGCAAGCGTTCTGCGGTTATATTGCTCCCCTTCTGGACCGCGTGCTCGCCAAGGATGTGATGGAGCCCTGCGTGCAAAAGGTGCGTGGCGGTGTGGTACTTGACTGCCGTTTCCCCATGGTCAGCCAACCCGCCTTTGAATTTACCGCTTGAAGCGGTGCGGGAGAGCTCCTGGTGTTTGTTAAATTCCTCATAGAACCCTTTTTCGTCAACACCTAAGTTGTGCTCGCGGGCAAGCTCTTGTGTTATCTCCAAAGGAAACCCATAGCTCTGGAACAAGTCAAACGCGTCTTTGGCGTTTATAGTGCGGTCTTGAGCCTTCTCTGACGCAACTAAATCACTGAACTTTGCAAGGCCTTTTGAAAGTGTCTTTGCAAACTTATCCTCTTCAGTTCCGAGCGCTGAAACAATACGGTCATGATTGGTGCGGATTGACTCATACACGCCGTCGTACACGCGGAATACCTCTTGTGCGAGATCCCCAAGGAACGCGCCTTTGATGCCCAAAAGCCGGCTATGACGAATAGCACGGCGGATCAATCTGCGCAGCACATACCCGTGCTCAATATTTGACGGGGTAACGCCGTCTGAAATCATCACCGCAGCAGCACGCACATGGTCAGCTATAATGCGTTCCGAGACCGTGCTTCCCCCTCCTTTACTAAGGAGGGGGTCAGGGGGTGATTCAGATGGCTTGAGTGATCGAATCTTTTCAATAATCGGCGCAAACGTATCCATCTCAAACACCGAATCTTGACCGTTCAACACGGCAACGGTCCGTTCCACGCCCATACCTGTGTCCACGTTCTTCTGGGCTAAAGGCACATATGACCCGTCCGAGCGCTTATTATATTCCATGAACACGTTATTCCAAATTTCCACATACTTGCCGCAGTTGCACCCGGGTTGGCAATTTTGACCACAAGCCTCTTTGCCAGTATCAAAAAATATCTCCGTATCCGGGCCGCAGGGCCCGATTTTGCCCGCGGGGCCCCACCAGTTATCATACCGCCCCAAAAGAAAAATCCGCTCCCCAACGCTCGCATCTATCCCAACTGACTGAAACTCTCCCTGCCAAATCTTGATTGATTCATCATCTTTTGGAACCTCTAAATCACCCTCATACACGGTGATAAAGAGCTTTCCCGGGTCAATCCCAAGCCATTTTACATCAGTCAAAAACTCCCAGCTCCAGGAAATGGACTCTTTCTTGAAATAGTCCCCCAAAGACCAGTTGCCGAGCATCTCAAAAAACGTCAGATGCGTGGCATCGCCGACCTCGTCAATGTCCCCGGTGCGTACGCACTTCTGGACATTTGTCAAACGCTTGCCAGCCGGGTGCTTCTCGCCGAGCAAATAGGGCACCAAAGGGTGCATGCCGGCTGTGGTGAACAAAACCGTGGGGTCGTTTTCCGGAACCAAAGGCGCCGACGGGATGATTGAGTGCCCTTTTTCCTTGAAGAACGCAAAGTATTTTTCCCGGAGCTCTGATGCGGTAATCATAGCCTGATGATACCTGAATTTATCCACAATTGCAACGTTTTAAGGGCCCTTGACGCCGCAATAGGTATGGTACAATACAATCAGGCAGCCCGCCCCAGGCGCGGCCCCAAAAGAAAAAATGAAAACAGACGACTGGCCTGCTCCTCGGGCAGGCACCCAACCCGCACAATCCATGAAAGATTAAAAAGAGCTGGCCGCTATTGTTGAAGTCGGCTTTTTTAGTTCCCGGGTTTTTGCTCCTTGAATCTCGCCCCTCTCTTCTTGCGTCCGGTCCTTTTCACACGGTTCCCCCTTGCTTTTGTATCTATGGCGCCGTGTTAATTAGGGAAACGGGACTCAAAGATAGGCGCACCAGCGGCATTTCGGACATTCTCTGAACTGCCTGCGCTCCCTTAGTTGAGGCCAGCCCCACACGCCCCCTTTTCGCCTGTGCGGTGCTGGTCTCTTTTCTTATGCCACGATTCCGCCTCCCAAGCAGACTTCTCCATCGTACAAAACAACTGATTGGCCCGAAGCTACTGCCCACTGCGGCTCTTGGAACGCGACTTCATACGTGCCCTCACCCAGCGCTTTGGCTGTGCACTGGGTCAATTTCTCGCGATACCGCACCCGGCATTCGTACGTTTTTGACAAATCAGGCTCCTTGCCGGACACCCAGCTTGAGTCGTTAATGGCGACTTTTGACGCATAGAGCCGCTCATCTTTTGCGTCATTGGTGACTAAAAGTTGATTGCTCCTGAAATCTTTTTCAACCACATAGTACGGCCCCTTTCCGCCGATGTTAATGCCTTTGCGCTGGCCAATGGTGTACCAGAACAAGCCTTGATGCTCCCCGATTTTTTTGCCGTGTGCAGTGACAATGGATCCTGGCTTGTCTTTGATTTTCTGGGACAAGAACTTCCGCAAATCCACGTGCCCGATAAAACACACGCCCTGGCTGTCCCGCTTATCATGGTTCGGCAATCCGAACTTTTTCGCTAATTGGCGGACTTCCGATTTGAGATATCCCCCAACCGGAAACATTGTTTTTGACAGTTGCTGTTGATTCAAGCGGTACAGAAAGTACGACTGGTCCTTGTTCTGATCAACGCCTTTAAGTAATTGATACTCTCCCTTGTCATCCCGAGGTGTAGCCGAAGGATCTTTAGATTCAAGGCGCGCATAGTGTCCGGTCGCAATCGCGTCAGCCCCCAGCGCAAGCGCCTTATCCAGGAACACACCGAACTTGATCTGCGAGTTGCACATCACGTCCGGATTCGGGGTTCTGCCGGCTTCGTATTCCTCAAAAAAATAATCAAGCACTTGGTTCTTGTACTCCTCCTCAAAATCAAGCGTGTGGAACGGGATATCAAGCGTGCTGGCTACCCGCATGGCATCTTCCCGGTCGTGCAGCCACGGGCACTCGGAAACTTTCAAACCGAACGTATCCCCGAAATTCTTCATGAAAAATCCGGCTACCTCGTAGCCTTGGGCTTTGAGCAGTGCGGCAGACACGGACGAATCAACCCCGCCGGACAGGGCGACGAAGACCTTTCTTTTAAGAGGGGTATTTGATTGTTTGTGTTTATTCCAAATTCTGGCCATATTCGTTTCGTTCCCCCGTGTCAAGTAACCATTCCCAGAGCGGCCTGAATTGTATGGTCATTCCGTCTTTTTCAACCTCTCGCTTTTCGTCCCATGTGAGCACGGTTAATTTTCTAACGTTCAATTCGCCGCTTGCTTCAGATAGAGCTTTTGTTTCTCTTTGCTCGACATCTGAATTTATGGACTCATAGCAAACCTGTATCAGTTCTATAACCAGATGTCCTTTTTTTACGACAAAATCCACCTCGCGATCATTGCGAGTCTTGTAATAGAACAATTCCAAGTTTGGCTTAAGCCCTCGTTTTACCAGTTCGGTGAAAACCAGATTTTCCATAAGCTTGCCTTTGTCTGGCGAGTACTGAATGGCTTTCGCAGTTACAAAGCCATTGTCAACAACATATACTTTTTTCGGCGAATTTATCCGTTGTCTTGATTTTGGAGAATATCGCGAGAGTGAGAATATCAAATATGCCTCCTCCAAATAGGATGTGTACTTAGCTACCGTGTGCACGCTTTTCAGATTAAGCGTCTTCATCAGTTTGTTGAGTGTGTAGAGCGAAGCAAAATTATTGACTAGGTGTGACCCAAGCGTGCTTATCTGCGTTGAAAATTTAACCCGGTGCCTTTTTACAACATCCTTAAAGAGCAAAGAATCAAAAAGGACTTCCAAGTAATCTGCCGGATCAAGATTGCTTACCACGACTTCCGGAAAACCGCCCTTTGATAAATATTGATCGAGCAAATTCAGAAGCTGGCCATGTTTTTCAGGCAAGGATTTATACTCCAGGTCTATTTCGAACTTTTTACCTTTAGCATATTTTAAGCGTATTATTTTATTCCTAATGCACAAAAATAGCTAATCTTGTGCACTACACCTAGTATAGTGCACAAAACAAACAAATGCAAGGATTCTATGAATTATGAATAAGGTAAGAATTGGTGAACAGAAGGTAGAAAATTGGCCATATTCACTAATTTCGGCGTTTCGCGAATAGTACAAACGGGCATAACCGCTACTCCCGCACCACGCGGATGCAGTAGCCGTCCTGGAACCGCTTTTTTGACTCCTCAAACCGCTCTCGCACCTCGGGGTAGATATCCGTAACCCGGCGCACGGCGTTATTCACCATCACCAACGGGTCAACTCCCCGGAATTTTGACGTGAGGTGGTAATCGTAGTTCTCGGGGTCAAGGCACAGCTTGAGCTCCTGAATATGCTCCACGTCCGAAAGTGCCGAAAGAATTTCATCGTCCCCTGATGCCCTCATCCGCTCCAACACCTCACGGTCGGTCCCATAGAAATCTGCTTCGCTGATGACGCCGAGCGAACACGCGCGCTTGATGGCCTCTGACGTTCGCTCAAACATGAAACAGCCGAACGGCGGGCCCCAGCGCTGCTCGTTCATGCGCAGGGAGTGCAGGCACACGAACCGCGCAATGTCCGGATCATCAAACACGAACATGCCCCCCGCGTACGAAATGTGCAAGAGGATGCCAAGCGCCTCTTGGGGGGTCATCTCTCCGTAGCACACCGAATCCCGCAAAAAGTAGTCCAGCCGGTCGGCGCACAAATCCGGCAGCTCCCGATCCAGCATGGGAAACAGCTCAAGGTCAGCGATCCGCTCGTGCGCGAATCCGGCGCGCGAAAGCAGCTCTTGAATGGCGCCCTGTTTGATGATAGAGGCATGCGCGCGGTCCTGCACGCCCTGCGCCTGCACGTCGTTGTACACGTAGTCAATGACGTGCGAAAACACGGTATGCGAGATGTCGTGCAGCAATCCCGCGATCTGCTCTTCGTAGGAAGCGTTGAAATGCTTGAGCACATAGTACACCCCGAGCGAGTGCTCCGCGCGGTTAGTGTTGGCGTGCGGCAACCCGAACCAGTAGCTCCCGTACTGCCCCACCTGGTACAGCCGCTGGAACGCGGGCAACGCAATCAACGAAAGAGCCAGCGGGTCTGAAACCTCCCACCGGCCGTACACGCGGTCGTCCACGCTAAAAGAATCTGCCATAGGTACTATGGTAGCACGCGCGAGGGGCCTCTCACAAGCCACACCCGCTAAAAATCTTTGCGCGGCTTTGACGCGGCGAGCACTTTGAACGCCTCCGTAACCGTGTCCGCCAGGGCGAAGAGCTTAAGATCCTGCGGCTCAATGGTCCGGTACTTTTTGAGCATGGTTTCGTCCACGAACGAGATGAACGGCTCCCAGAAATCGCGGCCGTAGAGCACGATGGGGATGCGCTCCATCTTCTTAGTCTGGATCAGGGTGATGATTTCTGAAAACTCGTCCAAGGTGCCGAAGCCGCCCGGGAAAAACACGTACGCCTGCCCGGCCGCGGAGAGCATCACTTTGCGCGTAAAAAAATAGTGGAACCCCATGCCGCGCGTCACGAACCGGTTCATGCGCTGCTCAAACGGCAGTTGGATGTTTAAGCCGATGGAGTTGGCGTTGGCCTCGCGCGCCCCACGGTTTGCGGCCTCCATGATGCCCGGACCTCCTCCAGTGATGATGTTGAACCCCGCATTCCCGAGCTTGCGCGCCAGGCTTTGGGCGTCCTGGTAGTACCTATCCTCCTGGTCAAGCCGCGCGGACCCGAAGAATGAAATTGTTTTTTCGTACTGCGCGATGAACTGGAACCCGGACACGAACTCCGCCATGATGCGGAAGATGCGCCAGGTGATGGACTCCGAGGATTGCAGGCTCGCCTCCTGCATCACCGTCTTCTCTTCCGGAGACCGGGGAATCTTGCAGGCAATGGGGTCAATTGTTTTTTTTGTTTGTTTTAGCATGCTGGTTTAGCTTTGGAATTTTTGGACGCCCTGGGAAAACGCGTCTGAAAGTGAAAGCGCGGGGCCTGTGGGGATGATGCCTGAACTCGGAATCTTGGGCTTCTCGCGGGATGCGCCGTTGCCCTGGTTCTCTCTCTTTGGTTCCCCTCCGCGCTCAAGCCGCGGAATCTCGCCGCCCCTGACCTTCTTTAAGCAGGACTTGCAGTAAATGGGCCTATCCCCGTCCGGCTTAAAGGAGAGCTGGGTTTCTTCGCCGCAGATGTCGCACGCAGCAGTAAACGCAAGGTCTTTTTTCTTGGGGTGGTCGCGCTCGCTGTGCTCGCGGTACGCCTCGTTCTGGGGCGCGGGGCTCGGGATCGGGCGCTCTGCGGGCCTGGGAATGCTCGGCCTCGCCGACTCGGCGGGCGGCCGTCTGCGGTCCGGGAACCGATTGGGGCGCGGAGCGCGGGCAGTTTGTGGTGCCTCGGCGTCCGGCTCCCTGCCCGCCTCGCTCCAGCGTATGATTTTTTCTTCCACCACCTCGCGCGCAGTCGCGTACCGCTCGCGCGAAACCTTGACGACTTTATCCTTGTTGTCGGTCTTCCCTTCAATGGGCGGCATGGTGGTCGCGGAAAACGGCTGGGAGGCGATCCCGTCTATCATGAGCTTCATATACACCTCGTACTTGCCTAAGTTTACCAAATCCTCTTCCATAAAGTACGGCTCAAACTCAGTCACCAGCGCCTCGGCGTCCGTGCCGCCGATGCGGAAGAGCATCATGGTGCCCACGTTGCCGAACACCGCGGCCTGCACCAGCTCATCCAGCTGCTCTATGTACTGGTGCGCGATGATGAGGTTGAGGCGGTACTTGCGCGCCTCGGAAAGGATGTTCGCGAACGACTCCGTGGCAAAGTTCTGGAACTCGTCCACATACAGATAGAAATCGCGGCGCTCCTCTTCCGGAATGTCCACGCGGCTCATGGCAGCCATCTGGATTTTGGTGATGAGCATGGCCCCGAGGAGCGCGGAGTTATCCTCCCCCACGCGGCCCTTGGCAAGGTTTAAGAGGATGATTTTCCCCTGGTCCATGGCCTCGCGCATGGAGAACGATGACTTGACCTGGCCCACGATGTTGCGGATGACCGGGCTTGAGAGGAATTGGCCGACCTTGTTCTGGATCGGGGCGATTGCCTCGCTCTGGAACTTGTCCGGGTACTTGGAGTACTCATCAATCCAGAACGACCGCACCACCGGGTCCGTGACCTGCTGGATGACTTTTTTGCGGTAGCCTTTATCAACCAAGAGCCTCATGACCCCGAGCAGGGTTGAATCCGGATACTCCAAAAGCGCCAGAATGGCGTTGCGCAATACGTACTCAAGCCGCGGCCCCCAGGAATCTGCCCACAGTTTTTTGAAGATGCCGATGAGGCCCGAGGCTATCAGGTGCTGGTGCGCCCTGTCCACCTTTTCAAACACATTGAACGAGATGGGAAAGTCCAAGTCAGCCGGATTGAAGTAGATGACGTCGTTCACGCGCTCATTGGGGATGTACTCAACCACTTTCTCCACCAGGTCCCCGTGCGGATCCACCACGGCGACACCCTCCCCGTTCTGGATGTCCTGGATGATCATGTTCTCCAGGACCGTGGACTTGCCCATGCCCGTCTTGCCGATGAGGTACACGTGCCTGCGGCGGTCGTCTTTTTTGATGCCAAACACGCGCTTCTGGTTGCGGAAGTTGGTAGCTGCTAACGCGGTGATCGGTTCTCTGTTATTCGGGCCGATTGAGAGCGACATAGTGCATATAGTATACCATAACATGCGGCACAAACCAAAACCAAATTCCCCCTCCTGAATGCAGGAGGGGGAAAGGGGGTGGTCATTACATGAGAGTGCGGCGTGGTCGCTCCTTGGCGGCCGCGACGCTATGGAGTTACACGCTCACTGCGTCAATCGCACAGAAGCGGCCGCGGTCGTCTTTCCTGAAGCGCTGGTCATTGCCGAGCGCAAGGTACACGGTACCGCGCTTTACCATGCGCTGCTTGAGCACCTCTTCCACGATTTCATCTCGGGTGAGGCCCGAAGGCGCCTCTTTGAGGATGGAGAAAATCACGTCAGAAACGACTCCCGGCACAAACCCCCACTCTTTGAGGGCGTAGATGCCGCGGCCCACGAGCACGTAGCGCTCGTCCAAGATGAGCTCGTTGTGCACGGTAGGCGGGTATGCCTGCTTCTCGTCAAACCCGGCGCGGTTTATGTGCTCCGCGATGTCGCGGAAATGCAAGGGCTTGCCGTGCTTTCTCATAACCAAGTAAATCTTGTCGCCCATGCGCTTGGGGGTCACGGTGTTCCAGTGCGCAAGGCCCCACTCGCCGAACGGGTTCGGCCGGATGCGGGTCGTGGTGCGCAGGTGCGCGTGGATGGGGTGCGCTTCATCGGGATCAAACCCAAAGTGCGACTGGTGCTTGCTGAAAATTTCGGTCTCACGCAGCTTGGCAAGCAAATCATCGTGCGTAAGCGGCTCGCCATGGGATTCAAGAATCCGCTCAAGCGCGGCAATGGTTTCATCCGCATGGGCCCAGTCCACAAAATCAATGCGCCAGCTCGGGTAAAACCCGGGCCGCTGCTCGCGCACAATGCGGTTCTTGGTGAGCTTCTCAAGCAAAAACAGCAAATGCTTGCAGTAGGCTTCATCATTCTGCTCGCCCTGCAATACGTACTCAAGCATGTGGTCTTCGGCCATAATGCCCCCGTGCTTTTCCAGGGCAGCGAGCACCACCACCTCAACGGGCTTGACGGTCTCTTCAAAGTAGCTGAATCCGCGGATGTTGCGGATGGCCGCGTTCTCAATCTGGCGCACGCGCTCGCGCGTCACGTTGTAGTTTTTGCCGATCTGCTCCAGGGTTTCATTGCCCTTGCCGTGCAAACCAAACCTGCGGCGCAGGATATCCTGCTCGCGGCTCCCAAGCTCGCTGAAGAGCTTTGAGATGATTTCAACCGGATTAAAGCTTGCCAGCTCTTCCTCTTGCTTTACGGCCATTACCTTATCCAGAATTGAATTGGTTTGCGAAAAATTGTCCATAATTAAATATATTGGGAACTAGCGTATTTTAGCTAATATCAGCTAAAAATCACTAAATTCACCCTCTACATGTCACAATAATAGCACAAAGGGGATAAAACGTCAAGGAACCTGTGCAAAAAATCAGCACACCTGTCTTGGCATGCTGTTGTACCTTATTTTCGGAAAAAAGGGAAGCGGCGCGGACGCTCCTTGGCGGCCGCGACGCGTACTAACTAATCATCCCCT
The DNA here is from genome assembly GCA_016181765.1 of Parcubacteria group bacterium. Lineage (NCBI taxonomy): Bacteria > Parcubacteria group bacterium. Next base: position 113,476 of record JACOYR010000004.1, read on the forward strand.
CCCCCCACCAGAGTCATGGCAGCTATGGGCGCAATGACCCAGAAGAATACCGCGCCTTCACCCACGAACCAATCCCTGGTCATCTGGGACAGTTGGCCGTAGTACTCCTCCGGAATAAACGAGAGCGTGATGCTGATTAAGAGCCCCACGTGCAAAATGCTGAACACCACAATCTGCCACCACTCCCCCGGGGCATCGGACCGCGCCAGGGCCCGCAGGGCCACAAACACGCCCAAGAACAGGACAATCCTATACATGAACACGTTGTTCGGGTTTGCATCCGGCGGGATCAGCTGGTCCATAAATGGGGCCGCCCCAACCACGGCGAGCGTGATGTAGATGGCAATCAAAATCATGATGATGCGGTCCCTACCAAGCGTTAAGCCGTACACGAACGAGGCAACCAAAAAGAACATGATGATGAACATGTCCCAGGTCGGGCTCTGGAAGTTGAACATGGAAACATTGGCAACAACGCCAGTGATGATTCCTTGGATATCCGGGTAGGTTGTGCTTGCGGCAAGCATAGTTGATAGTCAGCGGCGTGGTCGCTTTAAGCGGCCGCGACGCTTTCAATTATACCACAAATTTCCACTCCTGTATTCAAGAGGGGGTTAGTTGGTTCCCCCTCCTTTACCAAGGAGGGGGTCAGGGGGTGTCTAAAAAAATGGGTACCTGCCACACAGCGCCCTGCAGTCGTAGCACAACTCGCCAGAGCGGACGAACAACACAGCCGCCCTCCCCCATCGGAGCGCGGCTGTCTTATTTTGCAACCCGTTACATTTTCCTAAAACGCGATCGGCCTTCTTCCACAATAACGAGCGACTGCTCTAGTTGTTGTTCGCCAACTGATATGATGAACGCGCCTAGTACACGCTTGATGTCCTTGGCCGAATAAAAAAACGGGACCCGAATAACAATAATCCCGCAGTGCCGCTCCGGAGGAAATATAATTGTGTTAGCAAAATCCAAATCCCTGGTGACAATAACAGCGCCACGCTCTTTTGCTTGTAAGGCAATGTCTTCGTCTGGCGCTCTACCAAGCCCAATATCGCGCACATGTGTAACTTCATGCCGCGACGCAAACACCTCTGATGCCGAATACGGAATATTAGCGTCCAGCAAGAACTTCATAGGCCTGGGTTTTTTCACCCCTAAGCCAGCCGCCAACGTACTGGAGCGCTGCAGTAATCTGCTCTCTGGTCAGGCCGTATTCCTGTTGAATTTCGTCAAAATCCATGCCACCCTCAAGCGCGCCCAAAACCTCTTCAACGGTAACACGGGTGCCGACAATGGTCGGTTTTCCAAATCTGATTTTTTGGTCAATGGTGATGGTATCCATAGTACCCCCAGTATAACAAAAAAGAAGCCCCCGGGCAACCAGTTTACAGCCAGTTACAGCCAACCCTTGCCCTTGGCGTCACGAAGCTCTTCGTAGAGCTTCTTTTCCTTGCGGGATAATTTTGACGGAATGATGACATCAGCAACCACGATGTGGTCGCCTTTGGATGATGCGTGCACGTGCGGCACGCCCTTATCGCGCAGCTTAAAGCGGGTACCTGCTTGAGTGCCTGCGGGAATCTTTAGGTTGACTGGCCCGTGGACCGTCTCAACCTGAACAGTGTCCCCAAGCACTGCCTGGCTGACCGAGAGGGGTTCGCGGGTGATGATGTCATACCCGTCCCGTTCAAATCGCTTATGGCTTTTCACGCGGATGTGGATATAGAGGTCGCCCGGCTGGCCGCCGTGTTCTCCGGCGTGCCCAAGTCCGGACATGATAACAGTCTGGCCATTATCTATGCCTGCCGGGATTTTTATTTTGACTTCTTCGGGCCGCTCGTACACGCCTTGCCCGCTACATTCCTTGCACGGATTTTCCGCGGACTTCCCTTCTCCGCGGCACTCCGGGCACACGGTTGCGGACTGAAACGTGCCCAAGAGCGTTGAACGCGTGTGCACAATCTGGCCGGATCCGCCACAGCGGTTGCAGGAAGAAATCTTGGTGCCTGGTTCTGCGCCATTGCCTTTGCAGTGGCTGCATTTAGTTACCCTATTCAAACGGATGGTGCGCTCCGCGCCAAACACGGCATCCAAAAAATCAATGCTCATTTCAATTTCCATGCTCTCGCCCTGTTGCGGACCGCTGCGCTGGCGGGACCTGCGGCCTCCGCCAAAACCAAACACTTCGCTAAAGATGTCGCCAAGGTCGCCGAGGTCAACATTGAATCCGCCAGCGCCAAATCCCTGGCCCTGGGCCTGGCGCACAAAATCATTCCAGTTCATTCCGGTTCCGCCAAACCCTTGCCCGGAAAACGCGGAATCGCCGAACCGGTCGTACTGCGTGCGCTTCTCGGCGTTGCCGAGGATCTGGTATGCCTCGTTCAGCTCTTTGAACTTAGCCTCGTCCCCGCCCGCTTTGTCCGGATGCAATTCATGGGCCTTCTTGCGGAAGGCTTTCTTAATCTCATCCTGGTTGGCGCTCTTGGAAACGCCTAGTATTTGATAATAGTCTTTTGCCATATGGTTTCCCCCTCCTTTACCAAGGAGGGGGTCAGGGGGTGGTCCTTATTTCCTGTCCTCAAACCCCAAGCCGGTCTGCGTTTGCGGAGCATCTGCCGCCTTGATCTCACCAAAACGCTCTTCGTACTTTTTGATGTTATCCGCAAGCGCCGCCACAATGCGCTTTAAGTGCCCGGGGCTGGTTTGTACTTTGCTTACGACCTTGCCGGAAAGCCCGGCAACGTTCATGAATACCATCATGAACTCTTCCTGGGTGTGGCTCACCTGCATCATGTTCGCGTACTCACCGCCCGGGATGTTGTCCGCGATTTTAATTTCCTGCCTTTGGGGCTGCTGTTCGTTTGCCATATAATCTTATTTTAATATGATAGTCGGTTCAATGATTTGCTGCATCTCATAACAACCATGCGGTAATCCAGACCCATCATCAAAGCCTGTCCCGCAGGCTGACGCAAAAAGCAAATAATTTCTAGAAACTAACAATGGATACCGAATGCCTCCGGCGAAACACAAATCAAAATCATTTTTAAACTGGTCCATGTTAATATATCCAAGTTTATTTGGAATTGCAGTGACCTTCCAATCTCCCTCTTGTGATTGGCCGTCATAAGCAAAAGAGTATGCCGTACCCATGTCGTTCTCGGTATACGCGGACAATAATTGCTGAAAATACTGCTTGTCTTTTTCTATTCCGCTCTCATTGACGTCTTTTCCAATCGTACATTCAGCGCTGTTCGCCGCAAGTTCGCTCGGTTTCATGGCCTCAAGCACGGCAAAGTTTCCCTCCGACATATCAAAGTTTCTTCCCGCATCCGAATACGCAAAAGCATCTGTAGATTTCTCATTTATTGATGTTTCTTTTGGGTTTAATAGACCAGGGGCTGCTTCTGATTGGCTTGACTGTCTTGGATTAGCTGATTTATTTAAAACAGAACAACCTGACACAACAAGCACAACAAAAACCCCGATAAACAAATACAGAAAATATGCATTCATTCGTGGCTTATTTGGTTGTGCTTGTTCGTTTGCCATAATATTTTCATTTAGACCATATTGGCTTACCACCAGCGGCCCTTATAAATTGACTAACACCTAGTTGACCTCGTACATTTCGAGCTTTTGACCCTGGCTTTTTCAATTCTTCTTCAATTTTTGACCTAGAAGCTTTGTAAATATCTGAAACCTGATACCTTTCGTCTAGAAGAACGAGTAAAGTACTGTCCCATTCTTTTGACAAGTCAATGCTTCCTAACCGACCACCATTTATTCTTCCGCTAATGATTCTGCGAGTCTTAATCTGAATTTTTTTCTTTCCTTGTGTTGCGTCATACCCATCCTGACGGGCAGGAGCTAAACGAAGATTAAGCAAACGACACGCTTCGTATTCACCTATCTCGCCAGTGACGCCAAGCGGACGACCAGTCAAATTATAATATCTCTTGGCTAACGATTTTATCTGACTAATCAATTTCAGTTTTTGATTCATATCCTACCACCCCCTAACCCCCTCCTCATTAGAGGAGGGGGAACCAAGAGATTACTTTTTATCATCTTTCTTAACTTCCTCGTACTGGCCTTCCACGGCTTCTGACTGCTTGTCATTTGACGATGAAGCATCGGCTTTCGCGCCGGATGATGATTTGGCAGCCTCCTCCTGCGCCATCTTGTTCAGGACTTCTCCGATCTTCTGCATCTCTTTGGAGAGCTCCTCGGACGCCTTGTTAATGGCTTCCCTGTCATTCCCGTCCTGCACTTTCTTCAGAGCATCAATCTTGGCCTGGATGCCTTTTTTGACGTCATCGCCAACTTTGTCGCCTGCATCTTTCAGAGCCTTATCTGCTGTGTACGCCAACTGCTCCGCAAGGTTGCGCGATTCAATCAGCTCTTTCTTTTTCTTGTCCTCTTCCGCGTGAGTGGCAGCATCCGCCTTCATCTTTTCCACTTCCTCCTCGGACAAGGACGTGGTTGCAGTGATGGTGATTTTTTGTTCTTTGCCGCTGGTTTTGTCTTTCGCCTTAACATTCAGGATGCCGTTCGCGTCAATGTCAAACGTCACCTCAACCTGGGGCATGCCGCGTTGAGCCGGCGGAATGCCGTCCAGAATAAAGCGGCCCAAGGTCTTGTTGTCGCTTGCCATCTGCCGCTCCCCTTGCAAGACGTGGATTTCCACTGATGTCTGGTTGTCTGCGGCAGTTGAGAAAATCTGGGACTTTGACGTAGGAATGGTGGTGTTGCGATCAATCAAGGGCGTGCGCACCCCGCCCAACGTTTCAAGCCCGAGCGTCAGAGGCGTTACATCCAAGAGCAGAACGTCTTTGACATCCCCCTGCAGAACGCCTGCCTGCACTGCCGCGCCAAGAGCAACCACTTCATCCGGGTTGACTCCGAGATGCGGCTCCTTGCCGAAGTAGGCCTTGACCTTTGCCTGCACCAGAGGCATGCGCGTCATGCCCCCGACCAAGACCACTTCATTGATGCTGTTCGGAGTCCAGTTCGCATCAGCCATTGCCTGCTTTACCGGGCCAAACGTCTTTTCCACCAAGCCCCCCACCAGCTCCTCCAGTTTGGCGCGCGAGAGTTGCATCACCAAGTGCTTGGGGCCGTTCGCGTCAGACGTGATGTACGGCTGGTTGATTTCCGTGGTGGCGGAAGAGGAGAGTTCGTGCTTTGCCTTTTCAGCTGCTTCCTTGATGCGCTGGAGTGCCAATGGATCCTTGGAAAGGTCAACACCTTCGGCCCGTCCGAACTCATCAACAATCCATTTGATGATGATCTGGTCAAAGTCATCCCCTCCGAGGTGCGTGTCCCCGTTCGTGGCTTTCACTTCCACGGTGTCTGCGGAAACTTCCAAAAGCGAAATATCAAACGTGCCGCCGCCGAGGTCATAGACCGCGATCTTTTCGTCCTTTTTCTTATCAAACCCATACGCCAAGGCTGCTGCGGTCGGCTCGTTGATGATGCGCTTGACATCCAAGCCCGCGATCTTGCCCGCGTCCTTGGTTGCCTGGCGCTCGGAGTCGTCAAAGTACGCAGGCACGGTGATGACTGCTTCGGTAATTTTTTCTCCCAAACGCGCTTCTGCGTCCGCTTTCAGTTTGCTCAAAATCATTGCCGAGATTTCCTGGGGCGTGTACTCCTTGTCCGACATTTTGATTTTAACCCCGTCCCCGGACTGCGTGATTTCGTACGGCACCATGCCCCGAGTCTTGGCGACTTCCGCATCCCCAAACCTGCGGCCGATGAGGCGCTTGATGGAATACAGCGTATTGCGCGGGTTGGTGACTGCCTGGCGCTTTGCGGACTGCCCAACCAAACGCTCGCCGTTTTTGGCGATGGCAACCATGGACGGCGTGGTTCTCGCGCCTTCCGCGTTTTCTATAATCTTCGGCTTGCCGCCCTCCACAATGGCCATTGCCGAGTTGGTGGTGCCGAGGTCTATTCCGAGAATTTTTCCCATATGCATATATGATTAATTGATGTCGTTGCGAGGCGCCGATTCGGCGCCCCGTGGTGAAACCAATTACTTTGCGGCAATCTTGATCTGCTTGGGCTTTGCGCGCTCTTCCTTGGGAATGGTGATTTTCAAAACACCATTCGTGTAATCCGCTTTCGCGCCTTCGCCGTTAACGGACGCAGGCAAGGCAACCGCGCGGTGGAATGCGCCATGCCGCACTTCCTTGCGGTAGTAGTCTTTGTCATCCACCTCTGATTCCTTCTTGGTTGCGCCCTCAATGGTGAGCACGTCGTTTTCAACGGAGATGTTCACCTGGTCCGGATCAATGCCCGGCAAAGGCGTTTCCACGATTACGTGGTCCTTGTCCTGGTACACGTCCAGGGCAGGGACAAACCCTTGGGCGCCGCCTCCCCACTCCTCAAAGAACTTGTCAAAGTCCGAGAAGGGGTCAAGCATGGGCCGCCATCGTACGATAGACATATGATTGTCTCCTTTCCTTAATTAATGATGTGTGCCTTTAGAAACGATTACGCGGCTGGGCCGAATGAGCCTGTCTTTCATGGCGTATCCGACCTGTACTTCCTTGATGACGTGCCCCTCGGGCACGGTTTCGGACGGCTCGTGGCCCACGGCCTCGTGCTGGTGCGGATCAAAGCGTTTGCCTTTTGATTGGACGCGCTCAATGCCCAAGGTCTCAAGCATCTCATCCCGCTCTTTTTGGACCTGGAACAAGCCCTTTGCCCACTCCGAGCTTTTGGCATCCTCGGGCAGGTGCAGAAGCGCGAGCTCAAAGTTATCAATCACCGGCATGAACTTGGCGATGATGTCCGCGGCCGCGTACTCCGCGATGCTCGCCATGCGCCTGGCGTATTCTTTTTCCAGGTTTTGGTAGTCTGCCTGGGCCCGCTTCCAGCCCGCCAGGTATTCGTCCGCCTTGGTTTGCAGTTCCACAAGCTTTGGGTCCTCGTCTTTTTTATGGTGCATAATTTACGAAAGTAATGTTTTGATGTGCTTCAAAAACGCAATGTTCCGGCCGTAATCCATGCGCATGGGCCCGAGCATGCCGATCACCATGCCGCCTCGGGCGAGCGTCAGCACGCTTGCGCACTCATCGCCGAACGGGTTGTCGCTGCCGAGCAGAACCGAGATGTCGTCATCCAGCATGGCCCCAATACCGGACATCACCTCATCCAAGTGGTCAATAATCCGCGAGATGCCCACCACGCTGTCGTGATCCGTGAATTCCGGCTTGGCAAAGATGTTGGAGAGGCCCGTGTAGAACACGTTGTTCGGGTTGAACCCCACGACCACGGCTTCGCCCGAAAGCTCGGCTCCCTTTTTGGCGACTGCTTTGATGCCGTCCACGGACGTGCTGCCCCACGCCTCGGAAAGAGCTTTCTGGTGCTTCGGAGAAAGCGCCCTCTCCGGCAGCATCTGCTGGATGTATAAGCGGTACCCGGCTTCAGTCGGGATCCTGCCCGCCGAGGTGTGGGGGTGCGTGATAAACCCTTCCCGCTCCAGCTCCTGCATCCAGTTGCGCACCGTTGGCCCGGAAACATCCTTGAAACAGTGCTCCGCGATAAACGCCGAACCAACCGGCAGAGCGGTTTTTACGTGCGATTCAATGATATGGCGTAAAAGCTCTTTTTGGCGCTCATCCATAGTATAGTTACTATAGCTGACAGATTATCACTCGTCAAGGGTGAGTGATAATTCCACTATACAAAACTTGTTTTTCGTGTCAAGGCGCAAAAAAAGCCAGCGGGTTTGTTTCCGTTGGCTTAACTGCCATACTTCTCTACGGAAATTTAGCTTTCTATAACAATCTGCCGTGTCTTTTCCTTAAAACTGATAATAAACGGGACAAAAAAGTTATCCCTGCCGAGCAGATTGAAAGATACATTGAACTCGGGAGAGAAAATAATTTTGCAGGGGAATTTTTTGGAGCCGAACTGCACAGTGAGGGTATGCAAGTAGCCGGTTATTTTACCGCCGATGCCCGAAAGCTGGATGCGCGCGCCGTTCGTGATGGGGATTCCCAGGTATTCTGCCACTTCCGGACGAAACACCGAAAAAGACGCCCCGGAATCAATGAGCGCTTCTATGGTAATTCTGTTGTTTCCTCGTGTCAGTGTGACCGGAACAATGGGGAAATGCTGGCTTCCCTTTTTGAAGTAGGGAAATGCCTTTTTCATACCCAGAGCACGTAGGGACCCTCGTTTTTTCGGGGAACCAAAAACACGGAGGCCTTGTCCTGCAGGCCCTTTTTCTCCACCTGCGCCATGGTTTTTGGGAGGGTTTTGTCGTGCGCTACCACACTGTTCTGCACAAACGCAACCCACTCACCGGTGTATCGGGAAAGATTTCTCCTGGTCCGTGGCCTTGTTTTGGTCCGTGTCGCCATATAGTAACATTGTACGCGTTTTAGTCTCTAACCGTCAAGCCACGATTCTGGCAGTCCCGCGCAACCCATACTACAAACCACAGGTGCGCCTCTACGAGCGCGTTGTGGGCCGCTTCGTCGCCTGCTTGGATGCGTTGCGCAAGCTCGCACTCCTCTTCGCGCGACAATCTGCGGCCCGAGTACTTCCGAAGATCATCAAAGTACGAATCCTCCACAGAAGGAGGACCAAAACGCCGCTTGGTGCCGGCCATGGCGTTCCTCCTGTCTGGTGGACGTGAAATGAGCTTGGAAAAGACCTGCCCTCATCCTAGCAAAAAGATGTCCTGATGTGAAGCTCCCGTGGAAAATATACCGGCCAAAAACAAGGCTGTCAAGGATAAAAAAGGCCCACGGAACCTCGCGATTCCGTGGGATGGGAAACAGGCGTCGGAGCGCCTCAACATTGAAGCGCTTACTGTTGGGCCAAGGCTAGGCTCTTTCTCGGCCTTCCGGCGCGCCTGGCGCCGGGTTTATTGGAAGCAGGGCACTTCCGGTGCGCTTGGGTATACTTTGCCCGAAGCGCCTCTGCCGCGTCCAGCCGGGCCGATTCTCCGCCTGCGCCGTCAAACACGGCTAAGCGCTTCGCATTCGCACCGGCGCGGAGCAGATGGAGTGCCCGCTCCTTGATCTGACGCGCGCGCTCGCGCGTGACGTCTAACCGATGGCCGATCTGTTCCAAGGTCATGGGCAATTCCCCGTCCAAGCCGAAGTAGAGCCTCAAGACTTCAGCTTCCCTTCGGGGAAGCCTGTAAACCGCGGCATCAATCTGCGCGCGCATATCCTCCTGGTCCAGAACTTCATCCGGCGGCTCGGCGGATTCGTCCGCACGCCTTTCAAACAAGCTATTGCCCGGATCACCCTGTATAGACGCGCTTCCGCTTGCGCCCCCTGCCTCCGCATCAAGGGAAATGGCGGGCTTGCTTGCAACGATTGAGCGTTCCACCTCATCCTCCGCGATGCCGAGATTCCCGGCAATATCCTCTGTTGTGGGGCTGGCACAGCCGCTGTGCTGCAGCTCGCGGGCGGCTTTGGATATCTTCAAAAGCAATTGGCTGGTGCCCGCGGAAAGCGGGACAACCCTGTCTTTCGCAATCGCCTGAAGCATTGCCTGCCTGATCCACCACACCGCGTAGGAGATGAACTTGAAGCCGCGCGTCTCATCAAAGCGCTCCGCGGCCGTGACGAGCCCTGTGTTGCCGGCGCTGACGAGCTCGTCCATGGTCAGCCCGCGGCCCTGGTACTCTCTGGCCACGCTCACCACGAACCGCAGGTTTGCCTCCACCAGCTCGTTGCGGGCTTTTGCATCGCCTTCGTGGATGCGCAGCGCAAGCTCTGCCTCCTTCTCGCGCGAGAGCGGAATTGAGTGCATGATGATGTTGAGGTAATGCCCCAACCCGTCCACATCGCTCCTGGTATTCATTCCCCGCCTCTCTTGTCCGTGAAAGTGAAAAGGGTATGGTTAGCCGCTTGTCAAAGTACAAAAACAACGCTGCCCTCTGTACCTGTTTGCAAACCTACCAAATAATGCGTATCAACGCAAGGCGCCTATAGTTCGCCAATCTTTGCGGCCAGCGCAAAATCCGCTTCCGTGAGTCCTTGCCGGAAATGCGTGTACAGCACAATATCAGCATATTTGAAACTGAACGTGATGTCCGGGTGGTGGTTCGCCTGTTCCGCAAGCGCGGACACCTTGTCCACGAACACCTTGGATTCTTTGAAATTATTAAAATCAAAATGCTTAAATAGTTTTCCGTCTCTGATGCCCCAGGACGGACCGAGCTCTGCCTTAAGCGCGCTGACCTCGTCATCCGTAAGTTTTGGGCCGTGGTCTTCTGGCGTGCGTTGTGAAAGTTTTATCATAGGATAGTTACCACCTGCCGCTTGCTCCGCCCCCGCCGGAAAGCCCGCCGCCAAATCCTCCGAAGCCGCCTCCTTTATCCCACCGGTGCGGGCCGCCTCCCATAAAAAATATCCACGGGAATAGGGAATGATGCTTTGTGGAGCCGTCCTTGTGGAGAAACAAGCTGCGGTACTTTGTTGATACCAGGTAGTCAAGCCCCAAGCCCGCGGCAATAAGAATCGGCAGCCACCACCACCCGCCGGTTGCAAATCCCGCGATCATGCCGCCTGCTGCGCCAACCACGCCGCCGAGCCACCACGAGCGCGAACGCGCGAACACGGAAGCGAGCCAGATGAAGATAAAAATAAAGACCCAGAAAAACTCGCCGATAAACGAGCCGGTGCCCCCCTGGCTTTGCGCAACTGCCGCGCCAACAGACGCATCCGCCCCAACCGCCTGGAGCATGCCGATGACGCCGGCGCGCACGCCGCCGCCAAAGTCGCTTGATGCAAAATATGGCGGAATGACCGTGCTTACCAGATGCTTGGCTTCCACGTCCGTGAGATCCCCTTCCAGGCCATAGCCCACCTCAATGCGCATTTCCCTGTCAGCCACCGCAACCACAAAGAGCGCGCCGTTATCCCGGCCCTCGGCGCCGATTCCCCACTCTTGGAACAGGGCTGCTGCGTACGTTTCAATGGTTTCATCCCCGACTGAATTGACTATGGCCGCCGCAATCTCGTTTCCGGTCTGCTTCTGGTACTCCGAGAGCAGCTGCTCCAGGCTCGCTCGTTCCTCCGATGAGAGCACGCCCGCAAAATCGTTCACAAACCCGGTTGGCGCGCCCGGGGAAACGTACGCGGCTGCTGAAAGCGGCAGCGCGAGCAAAATTGTCGCGAGCCAGAGCCGCATGGAATTAGCTCTCAAAATCTACGGCCGGAGCTGCTTCCGCGCCTGCTGATGCCTCAAACAGCTCGTGCGGCCCGAACCCAAACACACTGGCTATGATGTTGCGGGGAACTTTCCGGATTGCCACGTTGTAGTCGCGAACTTTTTCGTTGTAGCGCATGCGCTCAACGCTGATGCGGTTCTCGCTCCCCTCCAGTTCCGCGATCAGGGCCTGGAACGATTCCTGGGATTTGAGCGTTGGGTAATTTTCCACGATGACCAAAAGCCGCGCGAGCGCTGATTCAACCTGGGTCGCGGCTGCCGCCTGCTCATCCGTTGACCCGGCGCCCGCGTACCGCGCGCGCGCGTCCGCTAAATCGCCGAACACTTTTTCGTCCTGCGCCGCAGAGCCTTTGACCGTGTTCACGATATTCGGGATGAGGTCCAACCGGCGCTGGTACACGGACTCAATGTTGGCCCACTGGGCCAAGACTGCCTCGTCGCGGGACACGAGCCCGTTATATCCGCTCCAGAGCCAGAGCACGGCCAGCGCAATGGCACCTATGATGATCCAGGATGTCTTGATCTTTGGCATATACTATTGATGATTAATGGTATGAAACCAGTATAGCAAACGGTTGCATTTTCCGCAAAAATCCGCTATAGTATGCCGTATAAATCACAGCGTCCCTGCGACAGCACGCCGCTATCGTCTAATGGTCAGGACGCCAGGTTCTCATCCTGGCAATCGGGGTTCGATTCCCCGTAGCGGTACCAACGCATGCCTTCCATCACCCAGCCAATCCAGGCGCTGGTCCAGGCCGCGCTCGCTTCCAAGCGCGAGCAGGACATTGACCCGCAGGAGCCCAAAATAGCCATTCCCACGCGCGCGGCGGCCGCGAGTTTTGTGTATGAGCGCATGCGGAACGCGGTTGACTACAAAGAAGAGCACCTCATCCGCCGCAACGCCATTGAGCGCATTTTGCGCAGGATGCTCTCCCAAGGAGAGCGCGAGAATATCGCGGAGAACCTGGTATACGAACTCATCCACGCGCGCTATTTGCCGAACAACGCCATCCCCCAACGCAAACTCGGGGACCTGAAAAAAATCTTTGACAAGTACGTTGCCATTCTCGGGTTTGCGCATCTCAAAGACGCGGCTGATCGCGCGAGCCTGCCCGGATTCATGCTCGGGATATTTGCCACGGAGGTTGATGAATTTTTGGTGCCTCCGCACGTGATGCACGCGTCCATCAACGCCATGTACGAGTCTATGGACCGGCACATGCACATTGAGCGCGCGGGCATTCCGCCCGAGGACCGCGCGAAACAGATTTACCTGGCCGCATCGCGCGCCCTCTACAAGAACGACAACGACACGCTCGCCTACCACTTGATGCTCGTCTACTGCCCGCGCTGGAGAAACGCGGACCCAAGCCTCATCCGGGACGTGGGCGCGCGCCTGGAGGAACTGCGGCAAAAAATCAGCGCGGACCTGAACCACCCGCTCAAAGAAAAACTCGCGGCCGCCCTGCGCAAGCGCGTGGCGTACTTCGCCATAGTGCGCGACATCATTGTAGGCGATCCGAGCAACGCCTGGCACGACCTGCAAACTCCAGGCCTTGCGTTTGAAGCGCGCATCCGCGAGCGGTGCGGAGAAAACTACAAAGCGTCCCGCACGAGCCTCCACCGATCCATCACGCGCTCCATCATCTACCTCGTCATCACCAAGTTCCTGCTGTTCCTGGTGCTGGAAATTCCGGTTGACTACTTCATCATGAAGCACTTCGCCCTTGCACCCATTGCCATCAACCTCCTGTTCCCGCCGAGCCTGCTCGCCATCATTGCGCTCTCCACTAAGCTGCCGGACGAAAAAAACACGGACCTCATCGTAACGGGCATCCAGGACATTGTGGAGGGCCGCGGGGATCTGGTGCAGGTCGCGAAGAGCGCCCGGCGGAGCCTGGTGCGCGGGGCCGTGTTTATCGTGCTCTATGCCATGCTCTTCGCGGTCTCGTTCGGACTCCTCATCTATATTTTGCAGCTTTTGGAGTTTACCGCGGTCTCTATTTTGGTCTTCCTCTTTTTCCTATCCTTGGTTTCTTTGTTTGCGTACCGCATTCGGCTCGCAAACCAGGAGTTGATTGTGACCCCGCCCAAGCGCGGCATGTTCCGCGCGCTGTGGAGCTTTTTTACGCTGCCGGTGCTGCACGCGGGCAAGTGGATGTCCACACGCTTTGCCCATATCAACGTATTTATTTTTGTGCTGGACTTTGTGATTGAAGCGCCGTTCAAAGCCTTCATCAAAGTGATTGAGGAATGGATGAATTATGTGTACGAGAAAAAGGAGGAGATTTAGATTCCACGTTCCCCGCCTTACTAAGGAGGGGTTAGGGGAGGTTGTACGATGAATTTCTGGAATGACCTTCCACGCCCCTTTTTTGTATTGGCCCCCATGGCCGATGTCACGGACGCGGCATTCCGGCGTTTGATTGCAAAATACGGCGGGCCGCACGCCATGTGGACTGAATTTGTGTCTGCGGATGGTTTGTTTTCCGCGGGGCATGATGCCGTGGTAAAAGATTTGGCATATGATGAGAGCGAGCGCCCGATTGTGGCCCAGCTCTTTACGTCCAAGCCCCACGTGATGGAGAAAGCCGCGGCCATGATTCAAAGTATGGGCTTTGACGGGTTTGACATTAACATGGGCTGCCCGGACCGGGCCGTGGAAAAGCAGGGATGCGGAGCCGCACTCATGAAAGACCATAAGCTCGCGCAAGAATTGATTGCCGCGGCAAAACAGGGCGCGCCCAAGCTGCCAATCTCGGTTAAGACTCGGATTGGGTATCGTACCAATGAACTTGATGCATGGCTGCCTGCTCTGCTTGAGGCTGAACCTGCTGCCGTAACCTTTCACTGGCGCACGCGGTCTGAACTCTCGGATGTGCCCAGCCACTGGGAATTGGCGCATGACGCGGTGCGTATTCGGGACGACATGCATGCAAAGACGCTGATAGTGGGCAATGGGGATGTTTTGTCCCTGGAAGACGCGCAACGAAAAGCTGATGAGACTGGAGTGGACGGAGTCATGGTCGGCAAAGGCATCTTCGGCAACCCCTGGCTCTTCTCCGGCCATGTGCCGACTGTTGATGAAAAGCTAGCTGTTTTGGTTGAGCATTGCCGTTTGTTTGAGAAACTCGTGTCCCACAAACGGTTCCACGTCATGAAAAAGCACTTCAAGGCGTACGTCCAGGGATGGGACGGGGCTAAAGAGCTACGCATGAAACTGATGGAGTGCGAAACCGCGGATGAGGTGGAGCGTGTGATTAGTGTGGCAATGGTGGCCAATGGAATGGCAACGACACGGAGCGGGGCCTTGAGTCAAGAAACCCAACATGCTATAATGGCTCCATGGATAACCAAAACGAACAAGACCAACCGGTAACCCAACGAGAATTCAAGAAGGATATCTCGGATGTCAAGGAATCCATTGATTTTATTATTCAAAACGCGGCCACCAAAGAAGACTTAACGCAGTTTAAGAGTGATATTCTGACGGGCGTGGACAAAGTTTTTAAGGAAGTCAAAACCATGCGCGAGGAGCAAACCATGAAAGTCGCGCGGGACGACCGGCAGGATGATGAAATCATAGGCATCAAGCGCCGCGTGACGCGCGTTGAAACGCATGTCGGCCTTGAGCCGCTGGCGGGCTAGTTCAAGCGGCGGGGCTCGGCCATGATTTCTTTGACGATTGCCTCCATCTTCATGCCGCGCGAACCCTTGACCAGCACCAGGTCCCCTTTTTCCATTCTCTGCTGGACAAACAAGCCCGCTTCCTGCGTGGCGCCAAATTCAAACACGCGCTCCTCTTCCATGCCAGCTTCCCGCGCGCCGGCCGCAATGTCCCTGGCGCGCTCCCCGACCGTAATGAGCACGTTAATCCCGGAAAGTGACGCAATGAGCTGGCCTATGGCGCGGTGCTCGCCTTCGCTCAAACTCCCGAGCTCAAGCATGTCCCCGAGCACGGCAAACACGGTTCCGTGGCGATGCAAATCCGCAACTGCCTGCAGCGCGGCTTTCATGGAAGCCGGGGACGCGTTGTAGGTATCATCAATAATGGTGGTGCGCTTAATGCCGGGAAGCACGCGCATCCTGCCCGGCTCAAGTTTGAGCTCGCGTAAGCCCTCCGCAACCTCAACCATATTCACCCCCAGTATGCCGGCGACGCTCGCCGCAACCAGCGCGGGGTAGGCCCAGTGGCTGCCCAGCGCATCGCGGATCAAAACGGGCGTGACTGACCCGGCCGCGTGCACTTTGAACGACATTCCCGCGATTCCTGTTTCAGTATCATTGGTTTCGCTTACCAGGATATCGGAGGCAAAGACATCAACCCCCTCTGCCTCTGACAGCGCATAGCTGACCCTTTGCGCACGTGACGATTCGGCGAGCTTCGCCACTTCCGCATCGTCCCGGTTCACCACAATCCACCCGCCCGGCCGCACTGCGCGGAACAGGGCGCCCTTTTCCTTTGCCACGCCCGCGGCATCGCCGAACGCTTGCGTGTGCGCCGTAGAGATCGCGGTGATAACGGCAATGTCCGGCGGTACAAAAGCTGTTAAGGCCGCAATGTCCCCGGGCTTGTCCGCTCCCATCTCAAGGATGAGCACCTTGGCGTAATTGCACGGCCGCACAAGCAAACTCGCCGCGCGCAGCAACACAGCGCACCACCGCACCGGCGATCTGCCCGGCATCCAGCCTATGTCAAAAATGGCGAGCGGCACGCCGATTTCCGTGTTGAAATTCCCGCGGCTCCGGCGGGTTTTGAACTTCTTCTTAATGGCCGCGTACACCGCCTCTTTGGCCGCGGTCTTGCCCACGCTGCCCGTAATGGCGATAACCGTGGGCCGGTACTTCTGTATGACGCGGCGCGCGAGTACCGCGAGTACTATTATGACTATGCGCTTCATAGTGCTTCATCCGGCGGAACTTCGTAGTACTGCATAATGAATTTGGCAATGTCCCCGAACAGAGGAGCGGCAGTTCCCGACGCAAACCTGCCGTTCTCGGGGGCATCCAATTTGATGAGCATGGCGAACCGCGGAGCATCCACCGGGCCGTAGCCCGCAAACGAGTGCATGGTCTTTCTGCCGTACGCCCCGCCCTCCGCAATCTGCGCGGTTCCGGTCTTGCCCGCAATGTAGTACCCTGGCACGCCCCCGTGGTTATCATACCCCTCCCTGACCACGGACACGAGCATGCCCGAGATGATGGCAGACGTGCGGGGGCTTACAACCGTATCCACGGCTAAGGGCTCAGTGCGGCTTACCACAGCATCAGACCGCCGCTTTTCGGCAATAATATAGGGTTTCATCAGTGTACCACCATTTGCCAGGGCTGCATATCCCATCACAATCTGGAGCGGAGTTACGGTGATTCCCTGCCCGAACGAGGCCGTGGCAGCCCAGATGTCGCCCCGCTTTTTGAGGGATGAAATGTTCCCGGAAACCTCGTTCGGCAGCTCAATGTCTGTACTCCTGCCGAACCCGAACGTCTCCACGTACTCGCGGAACGTGCCTGATCCGATGCTCTGCTGGGCAAACACCGCGCCCGTGTTGAGCGACTGCTCCAACACGGCAACCATGTCCACGAGCCCGCGCCCCTGTCCGTCAAAATTATTCAAACGATGCTCTCCGACAACCATAAACCCCTCGTCTGTGTACGTGGTCTGCGGGGTGAGCGCCTCCTCGTTCAAGGCAGCTGCCATGGTAAACGGCTTAAAGATTGAGCCCGGCTCATAAGTTCCGGCAATGGCCGGGTTCAAATACACGCTGATGTCCGCAACCTCGTTGTAGTTATTCGGGTCAAAGCCGGGAACCGAGCACATCACGAGCACGGCCCCGCTTGCGGGGTCCACGATAATGGCGGTTCCGCCGGAAGCGGCCACCTGGGCAACGCGCTCCGAAAGCTTTTGGCACGCGTATGTCTGCAAGGTCCGGTCTATGGTGAGGACAAGGTCAATGCCGGGCTCGGGCTCAATGCGTTCCAAGGCCGCGTTCTGTATGAGCCTCCCGGACGAATCCGTGGCCCCGGAAATGGATCCGTCTTTCCCGGCGAGCTCTGCATCAAAGAGCCTCTCAAGCCCGTACTGCCCTGTTTTCTCTTCGCTTGCGGACCCCACAAACCCGGTGACGTGGGCCACGAGCCCGCCCTCCGGATAGTAGCGCCACTCTTCGGGTTCCCATGCTAATCCCGGCATGCCCAGCTGTTCAAACGGCGCCAACTCCTCTTTGGTGAGTTTATGCAGAAGCGGCTCGTAGATATCGTTCTCTTTGCCCAGGCGATAGCGCAGCGTTTCTCCATCCAGGCCGTACGGCTCAAGGAGCGGCACAAGCGCGGTAAACGCGGCTTCCGCATTCCCGATATCTTTAGGCACAATGTACAGCTGGCTGAACGCGCGGTTTGTGGCAACCGGATATTCGGTGCCGGATGCGCGCTCGCCGATGAATATCTTGCCCCGTTCCGCCATCAACACGCGCACGGTTCCGTGCTGGCTTTGGGCGCGCTCCAGAATCTCGGCCGCGCGCAGAATCTGCAGATCCGCGAGCCGGTATGCAAGCGTTGCCCCGAATATAAAAATAACCCCAATCATCAAACTGAGGCGGACCGGCGAGAGGGACGCGGACGCGTTAAGGCGAGAGCGGGGAACCATACGCGGCAACGGTGCTGAATCCCAGGTGCACGTACGTAACCTCCTGGGGCGCCTGCAGCGCCAGGCGCTCGGCGCGGCGCGCCACCGCGGCGAGCGAACGCGCCTGGGAGAGCTGCAAATTTAAATCACGGATCTCGCCCGCAAGCTCCGTGCGCCGCGCCTCCAGGTCGCGGATGGAAAATGTGTGCCCTGCCTCGGAGTTGAGCTGCCACACGTATACCGCGGCAAATCCGACCAACAACAGGATGAGGATGGCGTGCCATTTTACCAAGCCTGTGTTGTGCGATCGGGAATAGTGCATGGGCAACGCGTAAGCCCGCTCCAAGCGCAGCGCGGCTACGTTTTTTGTATAATGCGCAGCTTGGCGCTCCGCGAAGGCTTGTTCGCGAGCGCCTCGGCGCGGGTTGGTTTCTTGACTTTCTTGTTTACCAGGGTGATGGTTGGCGCTTGGGCGCGCGCCGCATCCCTAAAAAAGAATTTCACGATGCGGTCCTCCAGGGAATGGAACGATAATACCGCCATGCGCCCGCCCGGAGCGAGCAGCGAAACCAGCTCGGGCAGGGCCCTCTTGAGGTTTTCCAATTCACCGTTGGTAGCTATGCGCAGAGCCTGGAAAATGCGGGTAGCGGGGTGGATGCGGTACCTACCGCGCCCTCCGGCTCCGCGCACAACTACGTCTGCCAGTTCTCGGGTGGTGTTGATGGGCGCGCGCTTGCGCGCAGCGGCTATTGCCTGTGCTGCGCGAGCGGCGTGCCGCTCTTCACCATATTCGGTGAATATTCGTTCCAGAGATTTCTCTGGCCAGGTGTTCACTATCTCGCGCGCGGTTAGCGTCCCCTGGTCAGAAAACCTCATGTCTAGCGGTCCTTCAGTGTTGAAACTAAATCCTCTAGACTCGTCTTTGAGTTGATCGCGAGATACACCCAGATCCAGTAGTACAGCGCTAACCGGATAAAATCGTTGTTCATACGCAATTCGTTTTGTTTCGGTATAATTTGCTTGTTTGAAGATGACTCTCTTTGCTTCCCCCTCCTTTGTCCTCAAGGAGGGGGCGAGGGGGTGGTTGTACTTTGCAAGGCGTTTTTGTGAACGCCCGATCGCGTCCTGGTCCCAGTCAATGGCGAGGAGCCTCCCGTTTGGGGCCGTTGCGTTAAGGATCGCTTCCGCGTGTCCCCCTCCGCCCACGGTTGCATCTATGACAAGCGCTCCGGGTTTCAAATTAAGCCCATTAACTGCCTCCTCAAGCATGACGGGAATTTGTAGGGATTCACTCATGGCATTAAAAAGGAGCTCTTACAAAAGCTCCACTAAAAAACAATGCAAAACAGTCATGCGAAAAAAAACTGGATGTGTTTTGTTTTTGTTTTTTGGCGTAAAGCCTTTGGGTCATAGCGCGAGCTGCCTCGCGGTATGATTGAAAGACATTACACTCCGAGCTCTTCCGCGATTTTGGCGGAATCTTTCTCGGTAGCAAGCTTGTACTTTTCCCAAGTCTTGGCATCCCACACTTCCAAGCGGTTGTGCAAACCCGCAATGGTGGTGTCTTTTTTGATGCCGGCAAATTTTCTCAAATACTCCGGGATTAAGATGCGGCCCTGGCTGTCCAGTGACACGTCCATGGCGCCGGCGAGCATAAGGCGGCTGAATGCGCGCGATGTGCCTTGCGAGAGCGGGAGGCCGGAAAGCCTCTCTACAAATTTTTTCCACTCATCCGGGGTGTACACGAACAAGCAGTTATCAAGTCCCCTTGTGACGATTGCCCCTTTTTTCAAAGTCTGGCGGAATTTGGCGGGAATTGCCATTCTGCCTTTCCCATCAATGGAATGTTGGTACTCTCCGATGAACATGGCCACTCTTTATCAACAGTTTTGGTGACTTATCCCCACTTCCATCCACCTTTCACCACTGTGCAGGTATTATACACCACTTTGCATTTCATCACAACCCCCTGCAAGAGGGGTTTTACGCACAACTTATTCACAACAGCATTCCCCCTCCTTGATTTAAGGAAGGCTTGACTAAACATTCCCCCTCCTTGATAAGGAGGGGGTTAGGGGGTGGTAAAAAAAAAGCCAATCCATGTAGGTCTGGATTGGCCGTGGTATATCTGCAACGGCGGCGCTTGACTTTGTCAAGGTCCACGTTGGTAAGGAGGCGGTAACGCGCCTGCTGCGCCATGGGCCCCGTCCCCTTGCGGGGCTTAGCTACGGACGAAGAACAACTGGCTTGTCAGTCCCGCGCCAGCTTCGGTTTGTAGCGGAGTAGATGACTCCTTATCTCCCCCAAATCTCACCCGCAAGCCGAACGGGTATTGCAAGAACAGACAACGCCAAAAACACAAGAAATCCCAGAAGCAGTGCAGTTGCTGCTGCCTCTCCCGCTCTACCTAAGGGGCCATGCCGAAGGCCGATCTTAGAAGTATCATTCATGAATGAGCGGAAGATGAATAGAGAGATGATGAGCGATATCACTATCAACCATGGGTTCATAGCTGACTCTCCTTGACCCATGTGCTCGGTCCGGTGAGGGTGAAAAAACGTAGCCTAACTTGTTGACAAAATACAATTTTAACCTATCTAGGACTTACGCGTTTGCCGTCATTCTGGAGCGAGGGTACTCCCGAGCGATAGAATCTATGCGTTTTTCACGGAGATTCTATCGGCTTTGAGTACAAAGCCTCCAGAATGACGACTATTTTTGTCAAACGCGTAAGTCCTATAATTGTCATTACCATATACTGCTTTTACTACTAACTGTATGAAAATCAAGTACGACAAAACAACTGACACGCTTTACGTTGAATTTTTGGATACCACGGTCACCACCAAGCGGCTATCGGACGACATTGCCGTTGATTATGATGCCGCCGGAAAACTGGCCGGCATTGAGGTGCTGGGCGCGAAACATCTCGTTTCAGAGGAATGGCCCAACCGGCATGTGGAATACCAGGAAGACGCGCTTGCGAAAGTGCAGCGGCTCTAGCGGCTGGCGTGTGCTTTGCGAACGGACGCGGCGTTAACCGCGCTTTTTTGGGATGATGTCCGGCTCACGCCCGTACTCGGGTATGATGATGGCTGGGGTTTTTGACGTTTTGCGGCGGCGTTTGAACAACACAGCTATTTTATCAATCCCCTGTTCTTTTGAAACGCCGACAACAGGAATCTGCAATGCGTATGCCAAGGCATTGGCCGTTGCAATGCCGATGCGCAGGGACACGAACGAACCCAGGCCGCGGACGCAGGCGATGCCGCGTATATCTGACAGTGACGCTTTTGCCTGCGAAAGCATGCGCTGAATTGACGCTAATAATTTTTCCGAATGCTGGCGGTTTGATGCGACGGTTTTTGTGCGGACGACTCCCCCGTCATTCACCAGTGCGACGGCAAATGAGTCGCGCTCGGTTGTATTGATATAAAGATACATCACGGTGATAGTAGTATTTCAGGAGCAAAAAGTAAACCCCGCCTTATCCGAAGGCGGGGCCTAGTGGTTTGCGTGGTTCGGAAACCGCTCACGCAGTTTTTGCGGAAAGTTCGGGTGCCGGGCATACTCGCGGAACGCCCTGCGCTCAACGCCGGCTGGGGCGCGCGCCATTGCCCGCGCGAACGCGCATGCGAGCTTCCATACGCCCCTCGCAACAGTCCTCCCTTCCGCATGCTCAATGAGCGTCCTGATGTGCGGGAGGTAGCGCGCGATGTACACCCACGAGAGCGCCGCGGCGCGCACCCACCGGTGCGTTGCCCAGTGGAGCAGGTACTCCTCTTCGGAACGCGGGTACGCGTACCGCGCGAGCCGGGACACGACAACAAGGAACAATTGCAGCCCTGTAAGCGCTCCGAGAAATTGGAGCACGCTTTACCTCCTTCCCGTGTAAGTGAACGGGTAAAAAGGCGCCGTGGGCAGCAGGCCACGGCGCCGATGTCTCTGCGGGGAACCCGCCTTGAGAGAGGTCCGCGGCCACCGCGGGCTGCCAGGCTCCCAGAGCCGCGACCGGTGAGGATGCGCGGCTCGCGCAGAGGCCTACGTCCAGATGTGCATGTTCGCGGGATTGGGCAGGCGCATCACGTCCCGCATGCGGTACACCTTCCCCTCAAAGCCGCCCGCGACCGGCCCGGACGAGAGGGGCGAGCAGAACATGATGGCCAAAAGCGCGCCGAGCGCGAAACTCACTGTTGAGTATGCGCGCTGCTCCAGCACGAGCAAATCGTGCTGGCCTGCGAAATACACCTCATGCTCTCCAGGAAGTCCGCCGAGCCTATGCCCGGTAACCGAGATGTCACTCTCCTTGCGTTCCGCTCCCGGCCGCGCCCCGTGGCGCTGGATGACGGCTTCGGGATCAAGTCCGCGTCCTCGGGCAATGCTCCGCGCATACATCAGGGCGGTCCCGCTTAAGGGGCCCGCTTTCCGGTTGTGGTGCTTGTCCGTAACCCCAGCGTCATAGCCCGGAAAAACCTTGGCCCAGACCTCGGCGGTCCAGTCAACAAGCGTAGCTGCGGGGCTGAAGTTCGGCGCGTCCAGCACCAGCTCTCCGCGCACGGCCATCTCCTTTAGGTACTGCACGGTCGCGGGCGGAAGATCTGTGGAACCCACCACATGCCTTTTGAACCCGTTCTGAACCGCCTCCTGCATGCGTTTCAAAACTTGGTCGCCCTTTGTGGCATAGAGCACTACGGTTCCGTCCCGGTTGGAGACAAAGGCACTGGACTCGCGAGCGAGCGACGCGAATGATCCGGCCACTGCTACTCCTCCGAGTTCCTGGCTACGTTGTACGACGCCGCCATTGGGGCTCGTTACCCCGCCGACGAACGCGCACGCTTCGGACTCAAGGATAGCACGGCACACGGGTCTGCCCAGCGCCTTCCCGTACGGACCTACCACTATGACCGGGATTTTCACTACTCACCTCCCTTTCGGGTTGGGGTTATCCTGCGTTGAGGTTGAACAACGTCAGTCACATCATCCTTAAACCCCCCGTGCTCGCGCGGCCAATCGTGGATGGCATTCACAAGCGTGTCATAGGGATAGATAAACTCTTCACCGCGCCGTGTGCCAGGATCATTGGTGATAAACTGCGTTGGCGTGTACCCGCGGATGATGAGCATGTGGTACAGGGGCCCGTCTCCGGTAAAATTTGGGTTCCCGAGCATCCGGCCCGCAGCAGGGATAATGACGAGCTTGTTTGATGAGATGCGGCGCTTGATGTTATCAACGCTCACATCATCATCCAGCACTGCGGAACCCTTAAAATATTCCTGCCAGATGAACGCCACTTCTGCGGCTGTGGTGTCTTCGTAGTACCCGAACGTATTCTGCTCCCAGGCAACCAGTTCTCTGATTGCCTCATCCATTTGTTCCGCGGACAAACTCTCGCCGAAAAAAAATCTATCAGCCATGATAAGGGACGCTTCTTCGCACGCTTCCTGATAGGGCAATGACCAATCAGCATGCGGAGCTTGGGATTGGAACGGGACCGCAAGGTTGTACTCAACCGGAATTCCCCCTCCTGTAACTCCGGGGTCCCCAGAAACTGCCGAAGGCATTTCTGGGGTGGAACTGAGGGGGACGGGGGGTGGTGACGCGCCCTCGCTGTCATTGCGAGGAGCCCCGTCCGGCGCATCATTAAGATTGCTTCGCTCCCCCGCCGAATCGGCGGGTTCGCTCGCAATGACATCAGAGTATGGAACAGCCTCCGGCAAACCAGGCTCTTGGTTTGCATACCAAATAATTACAGCCCCTATAATGACGATAATTACAAAAATTTTTTTCATAAAAAAGTTATCCACAATAACCTATTTGACTTTCGGTTTTTCTTCGGCTATTATAAAACCATAACAAACGAAAAGAAAAATATATGGCAACCTCCCTCTTCCAACTCACGCTCGCGATTACCCCGGCTCTCCTGGTGGGCGCTTTTTTAAAGCGCGTAACCATGCCCTGGGAAAAAGAGAAGCGCCCCAATGAGCGCGCTATTCTACTCCGCATGCTCGCCAAGGACGTAAGCCGCGTCAAAACCATTATGGCCGCAAACATTGCGGCAGTCAACCAGGGCCGCGCGTGCACCGTACGCAGGCTCCCCCTCTCCAACTGGAACCGCCTCAAAAAAGACACGCGCTTCCACAAGTATTCAAGCGAACCCATTTTCCGGCACATGATCAGCCAGTTCCGCGAATGGGAGCGCGCCTATTAATATGACCATCATCTTACCAAACAAAAAACAGCAGCTGCTTGATTTTTTGAAATCATACGTCAAGGACCGGGGATACGCGCCCACGCTCTCGGAGATCGCGAAAAAATTCAAGGTCTCGTCCCTAGCTACGGTGCACGAGCACATGGCGTTTTTGGAGAAGCACGGGTTCATCAAGCGCACGGGCAACATCCAGTCCCGGGAACTTGAAATTGTGAGGAGCGGAAGCAATGTGGAACCAACCTTCCTGGAAGGCAGCATGCACTCCCTGCCCCTGGTTGGATTGATTACCGCAGGAGCGCCCATTGAGGCAGTGGAGAACCGCGAAGCGGAGATCGCGGTGCCCGCGGAGATTACGCGCGGCAGGCAGTGCTATATGGACGGGGATTTGGTGATTGTGGAAAAAACCGAATACGCCAAGAACGGGGACATGGTGGTTGCGGTGCTGGATGATGGAACCGCGACTCTGAAGAAGTTCTACAAGGAAAAGAACTACGTGCGCCTTCAGCCCGCGAACGCCAAGTACCAACCCCTGATGGTTGAGAATGTGATCATTCGCGGCAGGGTGGTGGGGATTATCAGGAAGTACTAAATTTTGGGTGCAAGCAGTTTTTTCTGCTATAATTTAGATATGCCGAAAATACATAAAAAAAGAAAAACGGTACTGGAACTTTGCGCGGGCGGTGGTGGACAATTTTTAGGATTAGAAGGGGCGGGATTTGATTGTGTCGGCGCTGTTGAAATAGAGGAAGAGTATTGCCGAACTCTTACGCACAACCGACCCGGCCTAAACGTTATAAATTACGATTTAAAGCAATTTAATGCGAAAAATTTTTTAGGGGTTGATTTAGTCGCAGGCGGGGTTCCCTGTCCTCCATTTTCCATTGCGGGCAAACAGCTAGGACAAAAGGACGATAGAGATTTATTTCCCTATGCGCTCAAAATAATAGGGCAAGCCGACCCAAAAGCGGTATTGCTTGAAAATGTTCCCGGCCTGGCTTCGGCAAAATTTGCAACCTACAGAAGAAATATTCAAAAAAAATTAACTGATTTGGGTTATTGGTCTGATTGGAAAATATTAAATGCTTCCGATTTTGGGGTGCCGCAATTGAGGCCTAGATTTATATTGGTGGCGGTAAAAAACGGATTAAAAAATTTTTTTGAATGGCCGAGGACTCTCTCAACTAAAGTTACGGTTGGAGAAGCCCTCTTTGATTTAATGTCAGCCAATGGCTGGACAGGCGCGCATAAGTGGTTGAAAAAAGCAAACAATGTCGGCCCAACCTTAGTGGGAGGTTCAAAAAAACACGGCGGGCCTGATTTGGGGCCAACACGAGCGCGAGAGCAATGGAAAAATTTGGGAGTTGACGGATTAGGCATTGCCGATTCTGCTCCGGAAATAAAATTTCCACATAACAAACTACCAAGGTTGACCGTGCGCATGACTGCCCGTATCCAGGGCTTCCCGGATTCCTGGCATTTTCCGGGGCGAAAAACTTCATCATACAGGCAAATTGGCAACGCTTTTCCACCCGCAGTCGCCAAAGCAGTTGGGTTTAGAATCATCAAAGCCATCCAAACAACATGAAAAGAGACAGGGAGAAAGGATCAAAACAAAAAATTCTTGATTTCCTTACCGATAATATCGGGAAAGTCGTAAACTCAAAGGAAATTCAAGAGGCTTCTGGCTGGGCCGCTGAATGGGCACGGCGCGTCCGTGAGCTGCGCGATGAACAGGGGTATCAAATTCTGTCGCACAAAGACCGCGCTGATTTGAAGCCAGGACAGTACATAATGGCCACCAAAAAAAGAAAACCGGCTTTTGCTCGCGGCATTTCCAAGGAAACAAAAGCTATAGTGTTGGAAAGAAACGGTTTTACCTGTCAAAGCTGCGGCTTAGCAGCAGGCGATCCCGACCCTTTTCACACTGGCAGGACTATCCGCCTTACTATGGGCCATATTATTGATAAATCAAAAGGCGGTCCAGATTCTCCCGAAAATTTAAAAGCTATGTGTACAAACTGTAACGAAGGATTACAGAATGCCGCCCTACCAAAACCCAATACAGTCCAGCTTCTGGCGCAGGTCAGAAGAGGCACCATTGAGAGTCAACAAGCCGTTCTTGATTGGCTTATAAAAAAATACAAAAAGCATTAACACTAGTACATGCAAGTTCACAATCCCGATTACTATAACGTTGCGCTCAAAATTATCTTAAAAAATAAAAAAGGGAAAATTTTAGTACTCAAAAACGCCGAAGAGACCGGGGAAGGTGATTATTATGATATGCCCGGGGGTAGAATTAACACGGATGAATTTACCACTCCATATGAAACACTTATTGACCGAGAATTAAAAGAGGAGATTGGAGGAGATGTAAAATATAAATTATCGCTTGATCCAGTTTCGTTTGGGCGACATGAATATTTTTCTGTACGTCAAAAAAAAGAAATCCGCGTATTCTACCTGCTCTTTGAGGCAGAATATATTGCAGGTGTCCCCATAGTATCTCATGAGCACAGCGGCTATAAATGGTTGCGCCTAGAAAATATTCCATTTGAAAAATACTTTATAAAGGGAATGCTTGAGTCTGTGAAGCGATACGCGGCAAATCAAAAATCTTGATTCACAAACAAGTATCTGATATAATGCAAACGTACTAGCGCAACTACAGATACCAGTTCAGAAAAACAGCCGATGCTATCGGCTGTTTTTCTTTTTGAGTGATGCAATCTCCTGCGGAGTAAGTTGCCGGTACGCGCCCTCCTTGAGGCCGCCGAGTTTGATCGGGCCCATGCGTACGCGCGTGAGGGATACCACGGATGCGCCGATGGCGTTGATCATCTGCCGCACCTGGTGCTTGCGGCCCTCGTGGATGGCGATGCAAATGAGGTACTGGCGCGCTCCAATCTTTTTGATGAAGCGCGTTTTGGCGGGGCTTGTTCTGCCGGTGGTGATCTTCACACCCTGCCGGAGCCGCTCCAGCCCTTTCTTGAGAAGCCCGGCTCCCCAGTTGCCCGGAATCTCCACCACTGCCTCATATTCTTTCTCGTGCTCAAACTTTGGGTGCGTGAGCTCGTACACGAGCTCCCCGTCGTTCGTGAGAATGAGGAGGCCCGTGGTATCAACATCAAGCCTGCCCACCGGAACGATCCGTTCCCGCGTTTTGACGATATCTAAAACTGTTGTGCGGCCGCGGTCATCATGCGCGGTTGAGAGCACGCCTTTGGACTTGTGCAGCAAAAAATAGACTTTAGAGCCTTCGTGTCCAAGCGGTTTGCCGTTTATGGTGATGCGGTCGCGCTGTACCTCAACCCGCGTTCCGAGTTTCGTGATCTTTTGGCCGTTGACCTTGACTCTGCCCGCACGGATCAGTTTTTCAGCGGCGCGGCGCGAGGCAGCCCCGGCGTCCGCAATTGCTTTCTGCAGCACCACTCCCTCCATGCTACACTCCGAGCTTGTTAATGACGGTAATCTTACGGCCGTTCAGAATGGTGAAGATGAACCTGTCCCCAAGCTCCACGCGGTGCTGAAACTCTTTTTTGTTCATGACCGTGTACTTTAAGTCGCGGCCGCTCTCTTTGAGGTAATTTTTTACGAACTGCTCCAGCTTGGGCTTTTGCACGCGGCCCACGATGAAAATGTCAACCGGCGATTCTGCCTGGCCCACGAACGAGCCGGCGAGCACTAAGAGGTCCATGGTGCCCACCTTCTCCAGCTGGCCGACCAGCTTCTGCTCCCCGAGCTCGCGCGACTTTAAGAGCAGGGACTTGAGCTCCGGCACCAGCAAAAAATCTTTGTTCACGCCGTAGTACTTGCGCTTGTCCTTTTCCTGGGACACCACAAGCCCCACGTCTTCCAGATTTTCCAGCTCCCGGCGCACTGAATTCAAATGCTCCCCGAGGATGCGGGCAAGCTCGCGGATGTAGTAGTCCCGTTCGTCCGTGGGGCCCGCCAAAAAGAGCTTTAGGAGCTTTACCCGAACCTTTGACCCGAAAATGTGCTCAAGCATACACAAAATTTGTTCACTGATAGCAGATGTAGTATAATACCTTGATACCCCCACGTCAACCACGGCCCCAAAAAAACAATATGAAAAGCCGCCAATCCACCATTGTTTCCACGGAGGTTTTAAGGCAGTCCGGAGCCCCGGGCACGCTTGAGGTGTTTGATCTCTCCCACGAGCGCGCCCGGGACAAAAAACTCGTGGTGCTTGTGGAAATAGAGATCTCAGACCGCGACAACGAAATCATCGTTGAGGATATCGTCCGGGAATTGGAGTACCAATTTTTTAACGCGCCCACCCAGGAAACGGAGTACGCGTTTGAAAACGCGCTCGCCAAGGCGAACATCAAAATCAAAGATACGCTGCTCGGGAAACCGAAAAACTGGCTGAACCGCATCCACATCGCGGTGCTCGGGCTCGCGGAGAGCGAGGTGCACCTCGCAGCAGTAGGCATGGTGCACGCATTTTTGGTGCACAACGAAAAAATCGTGGACGTGCTCAAATCTCCGAACGATGCATCCGCGCCCAACCCCATTAAGCTCTTCACCAACATCATAAGCGGCAAACTCACAAACGAAACCGCACTGGTGCTTACCAATGAATCCGTGCTTGACTACCTCTCGGTGGAGCGTATCCGGAAGTGCGCCCGGGAGTTTGAGGCCCCGGAGGCGTGCGCCGCGCTCACCGAACTCCTGGCGCGCGCGCCGAGCCACAAGCAGTTCGCCCTGGCGGTCGTCTCCCCCGCGCGCGCGAGCGTGGAGCCGCGCGAAACGGCGCGCCCAAGCGTACCCAAAGCGCGGTACGCGGAAGAGGCAACGCTGGCCGCCGAATACCAGCCCGCGCTGCCCGAAAGCGCGCCCTACCCCGAGGCGATCACGCGTTTTGAAGAAGGCGGACAAACAGCCCAAGCCGTTCTTGCGCGAATGGGGCAATATTCCCGGGCAGCCTTGACGTTTATGCTCGCGACACTCGCAAAGCTCCTGGAAGCGTTCCAGAGAGCGCTCAAACGCGCCATCCCGGCCATGGTGGCTTTTGAAAAAACCGTCGCAGCAAGCCTGAAAAACGGCAATACCCGATCCTATATGCGGCAGCGGATCAAAAATACGGCGGCCGCGTGGACCCGCAACCTTGTGTACGGGCAATCTAAAAAACGGAAGCTCGCCGGGCTCGCCGCGGTGGCGCTGGTACTCGTGTTCGCGGGGAGCATCGCAGTGCGCGCGCGCCGGCAGAACCAAGAAAGCCGGATTGCGGAATTTCAGGGGCGCATCGCGAGGGTTGAACAAAAGGTGAGCGAGGCGGAAGCGTCCCTCATCTACGGAAACAAAATCAAATCCCAAACACTGCTTGCCGAAGTGCAGGCCCTGATTGCCGAGCTTGAGCGCGAATTTCCGGACGAGGAAGCGCGGTACCAGGCGCTCGCGGGCGCCATCGCAACACTTCAGAATAAGAGTGAGAAAAAGCAGCCTATAAGCGACATTGCGACTGTTGCAACCATCATTCCCGCGCCCATTTCCGCGAACGAATCCGGGCTTGCCGCGCTCGGAGAAACCATATTCTTCTACGACGGGGTGCAGGAAAAAATCGCGAGACTGGATGCCGAAAACGGGCTCCTGCTTTCGCTCGCCCTTACACCCTCGGGCATGGCCCCGTTCAATACCGCGCTTCCCCTTGAGGGAAGCGCTATCGCGGCCCTGGCTCCGCAAGCCGCGCTCATTGTGGACGCGGATGGCGAAACCGTAGCGCGCCAGGAATTCCCCTATGCCCCGGAGAGCGCCAAGCCGTTCGCCGCGTACGGCACCAGTTTGTACACGTGGAGCGCTGAAGAAAACCAGATTATCAGGTTCAGGCGGGCCGGAGCAGGCTTTACCGCGCCCCAAAAGTGGCTCACCGGAGAGTACGAGTTCGCCACCATGCAAGACATTGCGGTTGACGGATTCGTTTACCTGCTGGACTCCCAGGGCACCATACACGCGTTCCTGCGCGGGAGCCTGAACAAGACCATCCCCTGGGGCGCGATTGAACTGCCCGGAGACTACGTGCGGCTCTACACCACGGAACAAGGAACCCGGCTGTATGTCCTGGATCCCGCGTACAGCCGCGTGGTGATCACGAGCAAAGAGGGTGAACTTCTGACCCAGCTCACCAACCCCATTCTGAATGATGTGACGGACCTTGCGATTGGCGCGGACGAAAAGAGCCTGTACGCGCTCGCCGGAGACAAAATCTACCGCATCAACATTCCGGACTACTAACCAAAAAACACCGGGGAGCCGTGCGGCTCCCTGGTGTTTTTGTAATGCGCGGAACAATTATTTGAGTGCAACCGTGGCGCCCGCTTCTTCCAATTTCTTCTTCAGAGCCTCGGCGTCTTCTTTCTTGACGCCTTCTTTTACGATCTTCGGAGCGCCGTCAACCAAATCCTTGGCTTCTTTCAAGCCGAGCTCCGTGACCTCGCGGACCGCCTTGATAACCGCGATCTTGGTGGCACCGGCGCTCACGAGCTCAACGTCAAACGTTGACTTCTCTTCCTCGGCCGGAGCAGATGCGGCTGCGGCTCCCGCCATCATCATAGGAGCTGCGGCTGACACGCCGAACTTCTCCTCCAAAATCTTTACGAGCTCCGAGAGGTCCAAGACGCTCATCTGCTCTATTTTTTCAACGAGGTCCTTGAACTTTGCCGGAACCTCTGCTTTCTTTTCGCCCTCTGCCGCGGCAATAGGCTGCTTTGCTTCGTCTGCCATAGTATGTCTCCTTAAGTTATGGGTGATAGATGAATAAATTGACGTTATGCTTTTGCGTCCCGGATGCCTCCCAGCACTCTTACCAGGGCGCGGATCGTTCCGGCGAGCACATGCACAAACCCGGAAACCGGGGCATTGATTGAGCCCGCGAGCTTACTGTACAGCTCCTGCTTTGAGAGGAGCTTTGAGAGCGCCACAACCTGCGCCTCGCCAATGAACGCACGCTCCATGATGCCGCCGTAGAGTCGTAACGCTTCGTTCTCCTTTTGGAACTGCGCGAGCACCTTGGCCGCTGACACCTCATCCGAGAGGGCAAACGCGACTGCCAGGCCTTCGCCCAGATTTTTGACGTCTACCTCAAGCTTGGCTTCGTCCAAGACCCGCTTAATAAGGGTTTTTTTGATGACCTGAAACGCAACCTGCTCGGCCCTGAGCTTCCTGCGGAGCTCGGAGAGCGCGGCCACGGACAGGCCGTGGTAGCCCACGAACACCATTGATTTGGCGTCTTTGACGTATTGGCTCGCCTCTTTGAGCGCCTCTTCTTTTTGCTTTCTTGTTTTTGGCATATGGCGTGGATGAGACAAACTAAAAAATCTGCGGAAATTCCGCAGACGGGGCATAACAGCTGATCAACCGCAATGGGCTCTACCTGCTGCTTGTTCCTCGGCAGGTCATTGAGCTCCGGAGAGCGCCTGCTGTCTGCGGAAACATAGGTTTAAGGGCATACTACTACAACCCGGGAATGGTGTCAAGGCTGCCGCAAGTGCCGCGCTTTTGCGGCGTTGTGCTCCCGAAGGGTGCGGCTGAATATGGTCTCCCCTTCCGGGGTTGAGAGAAAGTAGAAATAGTCGGTTTTTGCCGGGTATATGGCTGCCTGGATTGCAGAGGCCCCCGGGTTTCCGATGGGCGTGGGCGGCAGGCCGCGGTACTTGTAGGTATTGTAGGCGGAATCAATCTCAAGCTGTTCCAAGGTCAAAGCCGGCGAATCGCCGCCAATGATGTAGTTGAGCGTCGCGTCTGACTGCAGGGCCACACCGCTCTCAAGGCGCGACCAGAAAATGTCCGAGACGATTGCGCGGTCAGATTCGTGCGGCACCTCGGCCTCAATGATGGACGCCATGATGAGCACGCTGTAGAAATTTTTGCCCTGCCGCACGATCTCCTCCCGCAGATCCGCGGTGAACTCTGCATCAAAGTGCGCGACCATTTTTTCTATCACGTCCCGGGGCGCGGCGTCTGCGTACACCTCATAGGTGTCCGGGAACAGGTACCCCTCTAATGGGGCTGCCGCGGCCCGGTACACCAGGGGCTGGTGGCGGCCTACAAGCTCATTGTAAAAATTGTTGTCCGCGGAGCCGAACGCGCCGGGTACGCCCGTAAGCCGCAAAAACTCGCCTTGGGGAAAAAGCCCCTCGCGTTCCAAATACGCCGCAATGTCGCCGATCCCCCACCCCTCAAGAATGATAATGGTGCGGACGTCCTGGCGAGCGCCGCTCGTGAAGAGCGTAATGAGGCCGGACGGAGAAACGCGTTCCGGCAGGTCAAAGGTCCCGGCTAAAAATCGGCTCTGCTTCTGTTTGAGCCACACCAGGGTCCTGAACCAAAAATCGCTCCTGATGATGCCGCGCTCGGCAAGTTGCGCGCTTATCTCTTTGACCGGGGTGCCCGGGGACACAGTAAATGCGCGGAACTCGCCTGGGACCGGAACGCTCCCGACGAGACGGAATGAGACGTACGCCGCGGATACAACCGCGAGTGCGGCAAGGGCTATGATGGCGCGTGCCTTTGGGGCCATACTACAAATACTCCTTCTTGCCTCGCAGGACAAGTTCCGCGACCAGGGCCTTTACCTCCTGTGCGCGGCCTTTATCCGCCAACAGTATCACATCGCGCGTCTGCACCATCACCAGGTTGCGCACGCCGAGCGAGGCGACCAGCGTGCCGGGTTGCGCGGAAAAATAGTTGTTGCTTGAGTCCAGCAGGACGGATTCCCCAACCACCGCGTTACCGTCGCGATCTTTCTCGGACATTTCAGAAACAGCGCGCCAGTGGCCGATGTCAGACCACTCAATGCGCGTGGGGATCACCAAGCGCTTGCCCGTCTTCTCCAAGATCCCGCGGTCAATGGAAACGGAGGGCAGTTTGGGGAACTCGCGCTTGATGGCGGCAGTGCGGCCGCGGCCGGTGACCCTCGCGATTGCCGAGAGCGGGCCGTAGTGTTTGGGAAGATGCATGCGGTACAGTTCCAAAAGCGCGCCAACCTTCCACCCAAACCATCCCGGATTCCAGAAATAATTTTTGTCGCGTACAAACCGCTCCGCAAGCGCTTGTTTCGGTTTTTCTATAAAGCGTTTGACCGAGTACACCGAGTGGCCGGCAAGCCGTACAACTTTTTTGTTCAGCTGGATGTAGCCGTATCCGGTTTCGGGGTACGTGGGCGGAATGCCGAAGAGGAGCGTGTGCTCCGGGTAGCGCAGAAGCGCGCTGTGTGCAGCGTGGATGGCGGAAACGAACGGCTGCTCATCCGGAATCCATGCATCAGCGTGCACCGAGATGAGCACCTCTTCGGGACAGCACTGCGCAAGGAGCGCCGCGGCAAGCCCGATGGCTCCGGCTGAATCCCGGCGCACCGGCTCAACGAGCATATTCTCGCGCGGCAGGCCCGGGAGCTGCCGCGCGACTGACCGCGCGTGCGCTGCTCCGGTTGAAACCAAAATATCCCGATGCGAAACCACGCGGCGTACTCTCTGGAACGTCTGCTGCAGAAGCGTACCCTTTCCTAAAATTGTTTGAAGCTGCTTGGGGCGCTGTTCGCGTGAGAGCGGCCACAGCCTCCTTCCAACGCCCCCGGCGAGAATGACGACTTTCATGAAAAGATTGTAGCATCTCTTGACTTTGTGTTCAAGGTGTGCTATACTTACCTTATTGTTTCCTCGCGAGACCCGTGTTTAACCCAAAAAAACACGGGTTTATGTTTATATCACTATTCTCCAACCTACTACTCTCGTTTCCCCTCTGGAAACTCTGGAAACGCGGCCTTGCGAATTGTGCGGCCCTCTCCATTGCAGGGGGCATTCTGTTTGCGCCGGCCATAGCCCTTGGGGCGAGCATTGAGGCCTCTGACCTCATCCTCTTCACCAACCAGGAGCGCAAAGCGCTCAAGCTGCCGGAGCTTGTCCCGAACCACGACCTCACCCAGGCGGCCCGGGCAAAAGCCGCTGACCTCTTGGAACAATCCTACTTCAGCCACACCACCCCCCAAGGAAAACCGTTCTACGAATGGATAGAAGAAGCCGGCTACCGCTACCTGTATGCCGGCGAAAACTTAGCCATTGATTTTGCGGACTCCCGCGCCCTTATGGCCGCCTGGATGAAGAGCCCAACGCACCGCGCCAACATCGTAAATGATCACTATACGGACATAGGCATTGTGGCGTTGCGGGGCGCGTGGGACAACAGGGAGACGACCGTGGTGGTGCAGCTCTTCGGTTCCCTGCTTACGGATGCGCCCACGGTGCTCGGACAGGCCTTTGAAAACGCGAGCGCGGGATTGGGGCTGCGCCGGGAGTCGCTCGCAACGCTCGCCGCGGATTTGGTGCTCCTGCCGAGCCTTGCCGGCAACCGCTACTTTGACGTGATGGTGCGCCCGAAGAACACTGCCACGCTCGCGGCATCCAACCTCTCGCCGCAGGCAATCGCGCAAGTTCCGTTCACAAAAATTGTACAAAACGAAACGTACCAGACCCTGCTCAAAGCAAGCTCCGAGTGCTGCTACCCCGAGACTGCGTTCGCGCTCACCGAAGAACGCTACGGCGCCCTTGCCTCCACCCCAATCTCCTACCCCACGCTTGCGTATGTGTTCTCGCGCGTGGCCGGCACGGCATCCGGAGCGCTCCCGGCGTTTCCGCAAACGCTCGCAACCAACCTGGCCATCGCGGGCATTGCAGCCCTGCTGCTGCTCGCGGCGTTTGAAGCGGAAATCAGGCGGGAGTTTCTGCGGCTCAACGCGAAACGATAGCGCGCACCCGCGCAATACGCAGGGACAACCGGACCGCGAGAGCCGCGCCAAGGCCCACCAGCGCGCCAACTGCCGCATCCTCAACGAAGTGGACGCCGGCAAGCACGCGTCCCACGGACACCAAAAACGCCATGCCCAAAAATAGCCAGGCGTTTTTTTGTTTCATCAGGGCATAAGCGCACCCGAGCGCCCACGCGATTGCGGCATGGTCCGAGGGGTACGAGCCCCCTAAGTGCGCGGTGCTGATGAGAGCATGCGCAACCTCGCCCGAAACAAACGGCCGGGGGCGGACGATTAGGAAGCCAATCAGCGCATTAGCGCCGTACGCAAGAAGGGCGCTCCCAGCAAGGAGTATTGCCGCGCGGCGCGTGGTCCGGGCGCGCCAGAGCGCGATCAAAAGCAAAACGGCCATCACCCATATCAAATAGGACGCCAAAAAAACAACCAGGGATTCGGGCAGGCGCTCTCCCGCCTCAAACAGGGCACGGCTTGCGGATGGGCCAATCATACGAGCGAGCGGGAGGCCATGTCCGCGGGAATGGGCAGGCCGAGGATAGTGAGGATGGTCGGGGCAACGTCCGAAAGCACGCCCCCAACCGTCATCTGGTGCAAGGCGAGATCGCGCTCAAGCGGTTCCGCGCGCTTGAACGCGTCCCCCACCAGGGTGCACGGCACCGGATTGGCGCTGTGCTCT
The DNA here is from genome assembly GCA_016181765.1 of Parcubacteria group bacterium. Lineage (NCBI taxonomy): Bacteria > Parcubacteria group bacterium. Next base: position 148,973 of record JACOYR010000004.1, read on the forward strand.
TTGATGATGTGCCCGTTTTCCCAATTCACCATCTCTTCCGCGTTTCCGTGGTCAGCGGTTATGATGAGCACACCGCCCCGCTTGGCAACGGCGCGGGCGACCGCGGCAAGGGATTCGTCCACCGTGCGCAAACCCTGGATGGTTGCCGCGAGGTTGCCGGTGTGCCCCACCATGTCCGCGTTCGCGAAATTGGCGATGATCACGTCGTGCGCCCGGGACTGGAGGGACTCAAGGATCTTCCTGGTGATGTCCGGGGCAGACATCTCGGGCTTGTCCGCGTACGAGGCAACGCCCGCGGAGGGCACGATCACGTTCTCCTGGCCTTGGTAGCTCTTGTCCTCGCCCCCGTTGAAAAAGTAGGTCACGTGCGCGTACTTTTCGGTTTCCGCGATATGGAGCTGTGAGAGCGAGGCTTCGGAAAGCACGCGCGAAAGCGGGTACGCAACGATTTCTTTTTTGAACGCGACCCGCACCGGAAGGTCCAGGCCGTAGGAAGACATGGCCACGAAGTAGAGGTCCGAGAGCAGGGTCCGGGGAAACTTATTGAACCCCGGCAGCACGAACGCGGCAGTGAGCTCCCGGGCGCGGTCCGGCCGGTAGTTCGTAAAAATCACTGAATCCCCGGGCTGGACCCGGCTGGTGCCGGGATCTCCCGGATGGGAGATGGCTGCGGGAACAAACTCCTCGTCGTACACCCCGCGTCCGTAGCTTGCCGCAAGCGCGGCAAGCGCGTCCGGAAACGTTTCCGCGGACTCGCCGCGCGCCATGGCGCGGTACACCTGCTCAATCCGGTCCCAGTGGTTGTCGCGGTCCATGGCCCAGAACCGCCCGGAGAGGGTGGCAATGGTTCCGGCCCCGAGCCGCTTGATGGCTTTATCAAGCTGCTTGAGGTAGGTTGCGGCGCTATTGTACGGCGTATCCCTGCCGTCCAGGATGAGGTGCAAAAAAACCCGCGAAAGCTTTGCCCGCGCAGCCAGTTCCAAGGTGGCGTAGATGTGGTCCGCCTGCCCGTGGATCCCCCCGTCAGAGAGGATGCCCGCAATGTGCAGACTGGAATTATGCTTCTTGCAGTGCGCAATGGCCCCCGCGAGCTCCGCGTTCTCAAAAAAGCTTCCGTTCTCAATGGCCTGGTTGATGCGCAACACGTCCTGGTACACGATCCTGCCGGCCCCGAGGTTAAGGTGCCCCACTTCGGAGTTGCCGGGCTCGCCCCAGGGCAATCCCACCGCCTCGCCGCTCGCGGCGAGGCTGAATGTCTGGTACTGCTTGAGCAAGGAGCCGTAAAACGGCAGGCGCGCCTCGGTGATGGCGTTGCCGCGCGAAGGAGGGGCAATCCCGAACCCGTCCAGAATCACGAGCGCGAGCGGTAGGTTGTTGGCGGATGCGGGCATAGAGGGGGCTTACGCCTTAAACAGGCTCTTGCCGGTCATCTCCTCGGGCTTCCGGATGCCGAAAAGGTCCAGGATAGTGGGGGCCACATCCCCGAGGATCCCCTCCTGGCGCACCCGGGGCAGGGCAGGCCTGCCCGCGGATTCGGCGGGCCAGATCCAGCACGGAACCTGGTTCTTGGAGTGCTCGGTGTCAACGCGCCCGCTGGACAAATCTTTCATCTCCTCAATGTTGCCGTGGTCCGCGGTCACGATGAGTACGCCGCCCCTGCGCGCAACCGCATCAGCAACCGCGCCCACGGCCGCGTCCGTTGCCTTAAGCGCGATCCGTGCCGCCGCAAAGTCGCCGGTGTGCGCCACCATGTCCGTGGCCGCAATGTTCGCGGCCACAAAATCATACCCCTCGGAAAGGGCGCGCACGATTGCTGCCGCGATTTGGGCGGTTGCCATTGCCGGAGCCTGGTCGTAGCGGTCAACCGCGGGCGACGGGATCATGAGCCGCTTTTCGCCGGCGACCGGATCCGCGTACCCCCCGTTGAAAAAGTACGTCATGTGCGCGTACTTTTCGGTTTCCGCGATGTAGAGCTGGCGCTTGCCCGCGAGTACTGCGGGCAGGGTGCGGGTGACGTCTATGCTCGGGTAAGCCGTGAGAATGCCTTCCAGGTCCGGCCCGAAGTCCGAAAGCGCCACAAACTTCAGATTTTTTATGACCTTTTTTGGCTTGAACGTTTCCGAGTTCTTTCCGATGAAATCTTTCTGCACAAAAGGCTTGGTGAGCTGGCGCGCCCGATCCGACCGGTGGTTGAAAAAGATGATGGAATCGTTATCTTGGATCGTGCCGATGGCCCTGCCGCCCTCGCAAATGACTGTGGGCTCTATGAACTCGTCCGTAACGCCATTTTCGTAATTTGCGTCAAACACTGCAAGCGGCTCTTGGGCGCAGGGCCCCTCGCCCAAGACAATCGCGTTATAGATCCGCTCGGTCCTTGCCCACTCTTTTTTGCGGTCCATGGCAAAGAACCGGCCCGTGATGCTCGCGATTGCCTGGCCCGGGGCGAGCCGCCGCGCGAGGGACGCGCAGAGCTCGCGTCCCGCGCGCGGCGAAGAGTCCCGGCCGTCCGTGAACAAATGCACGTACACGCGCTCCACGCGTTCCCGGGACAGGAGTGCAAGCAGCGCGTACAGATGCTCGGGCGTTGCATGCGCGCTCTGGCCGTCCGAGAGCATGCCCATCAAATGCACGCGTGAGTTATTCCGCTTGGCATGGCCAATGGCTTCGCGGAACGCGGGATTTTTGTTAAAAGTGCCATCCGCGATTGACTCCGAAATGATCACCGGGTCCTGCTTGACCACCCTGCCCGCGCCCAAATTAAGGTGCCCTGCCTCGGAGTTCCCGTCCTGGTCCTTGGGCAGGCCAACGTACTGGCCGTGCGCCCAGAGCCGCGCGGTCCGCGACTCGCCCTCTATTTTATTGAACAAGGGCAGCTCGGTTCTTGTGATGGGATTTGATTCGGAATCCGGAGCAAGCCCAAAGCCGTCCAGGACGAGCAGCACGACCGGCCCTAAAATTTTTGTGTTCTGCATAGTATGCGTACTGATATTATGCGGACTGGCGCTCTATGTCCATAAGCCTATTATACTTTGCAACGCGCTCGCCTCGCGAGGGGGCGCCTGCCTTGAGGTACTCTGCCCCAGAAGCCACGGCAAGATCACTGATATATGCGTCATTTGTTTCTCCGCTGCGGTGCGAGACAACCACGATGATGCCGTGCTTTTGCGCGAGCTTGATGACCTCCATAGTCTCGGAGAGCGTGCCGATCTGGTTTGGTTTGACGAGAATGGCGGTCATGGCCTTCTCTGCTATCCCCTTTTCCAGCCGCTCTTTGTTGGTGGCGAGAAGGTCATCCCCAATCACCATAATACCTTCCTTCGCAACGCTGCCCGTGAAAGCGCGGAACGAATCCCATGCGTCTTCGCTAAACGGGTCCTCAATGCTCGCAAGCTGGTACTCGCGAATCCACCGGCTGTAGAGCTCCCCGAGCGTTTCCGTGGTGTACGTTTTTGCGGGCGGGGCAACGGTGTACGCTCCATCAGTATAGAACTCGCTCGCTGCCGCGTCTATGCCCAAGGCCACGTCTATGCCCGGGGTAAAGCCCGCGTCTATGATGCTTGAGCCGAGCAGGTGGAACATGTCCTCCACGTCCGGGACGTCCGGAGCATACCCTCCCTCATTGCCCACGTCGCTGTCCAGGTCGCGCTTGACCAGTTCCCTCCCGAGCAGGTGGAAAATCTCGCTTCCGATTTCAATTTTTTCGGCAATTGTTTCCCCGGCGCGCGGGATGATCTGGAACTCCTGGACCGTAAGATTTGTGTCCGCGTGCCTGCCGCCGTTGACCAGGTTCATGATGGGAGCGGGCATTGAGGCGTGGCGCTTGAATCCAAACGTCTCCTGCAGGGAACGGTAGAGCGGCAGGCCCCGCCCAACGGAAACCGCGCGCGAAACCGCGAGGGAAACCGCGAGAATGGCATTTGCGCCGAGCTTGGATTTGTTCGGGGTGCCGTCCAAGCGGTTCATAATGCGATCAATGCGTTCCTGATCCTCTCCATCTTCGCCAAGCAACGCTCCCGCGATTTTGACATTCACGTTGCTGCACGCCTTGAGCACGCCTTTCCCGGCATACCGGTCCGGATTGTTGTCGCGCAGCTCAAGGGCCTCGTGCGTGCCTTTAGACGCGCCCGAGGGCACGGCTGCCGCGGCTTTAGCGCCGTTTAAGAGGCGGACCGTAGCCATGACCGTGGGCTCGCCCCGCGAATCCAGTATTTCCCCGGCTTCAATGTGAGTTATGGCAAACTTATTCATAATTTACAACTCCTGCACACCTCTTATTATTACAAGGAAACAGCCGCGAGTCCTGGCATATCTCCGCCGACTAAGAACGTAAGCATAGCGCCTCCGCCGGCTGACACAAAACCAAACTGATCAATCAATCCGAGCCGTTCAATGAGCTCCACGGTTTCCCCGCCTCCGGCAAGGGTGCGGCTACGCCGGTTCTTTGCAATGGCCCGGGCAACCTCCTCTGACCCGCGGGCATAGGCGCTCTCTTCAAAGGCGCCCAAGGGGCCGTTCCATAGGATGGTTTTTGCCTCGGCAATGCGCTGTACAAAAAGTTTGGTCGTTTCCGGGCCGATATCAAGCACCGCCTGGTTGGAACTGACCGCCCCAATGCCAACGACTTTTCCGCCTGCGGCAACCGCGTCACTCGGAAGCACGAATGCCTCCCCGGAGAGTTCGGACGCTCTGTTGAGCATGGCCTCTTCCACGAGCGACGCTCCCATGGAAACTCCGCGGCTTGCGAGGATTGTGTTGGCGAGCGCGCCTCCTATGAGGATGCTCTGGCTCACGCGCGCGAGTAGGGAGAGCAGTGGAAGCTTGGTGGAAATTTTTGCTCCCCCGACCACGGCGACGAACGGCTCCTTGATGCCGCCTAAAAACGACTCAAGCTCTTCTGCCTCGCGGGCAAGCGCCGGGCCCGCGAACGCCTGGCTCAAGGCGCGGGGCAGGAGCACCAAGGACGCGTGCGCCCGGTGGCTTGAGCCGAACGCATCATTCACGTACACCTCGCCCCATTGGGCGAGCTTTGATGCAAATCCTGAATCAGCGGCTTTCTCCCCGGGGTTAAAGCGGAGATTTTCCAGCATCACGAGGTCCTGGTCGCGGTGGCCCGAAGGCTCAACACTGCTGTCCTCAACAAAGGCAATGGGCTCATCCAGCCCTTCGGCGCGGCAAAGCTCCGCAAGGCGGTCGCACACGGGCGCGAGCGAGTGCTCCGGCGCGGCAGTGCCCCCGGGATTGCCGCGGTGGCCCATCATGACCACTTGCTTGGCGCCGAACGAAAAAAGTCCAGAAAGAGTCGGGACAATGCGCTCTAACCGCAAATCGTGGAACTCGTCAACCCTGCCATCGCTCCCTACGGCAACGTCCAAATCGCACCGCAAAACAACCCGTTTTCCCCGAATGTCTTCTTGTGTATAGCGCGCGAATTCCATGCGCTAAGTATAGCAGAAAGCGCGTGCTACCTCAATTTTCTAATCTCCTCGGAAAGTACGGGTACCAAACGCTTAAGGTGCCCGAGCCGGGTGGATGCGCCCAGGGTTATGCGCAGGCTCCCTTGGGCCGCGTTTTTATCCAGTCCGCAGGCAAAAAGCACGTGCGAAGGGTCCAGGCTCCCTTCAGAGCACGCGGAGCCGCTTGAGCACCAGAATCCGCGCTCCGAGAGGCGCAGCACCAGGTGCTCGCCGGAAATCCCGGGAAAGCAGAATGATGCGCTGTTTGGGAGGCGCTCGGACGGATGGCCGGTCAATAGTGTGTCTGGAATCCGGGACATGACTTCCTTGATGAGCCAGTTGCGCAGTTTTGACAAACGGGCGGCTTCTTTCTCCCGATGGCTCTCCGCGCGCTCAAGCGCGATTGCGGCGCCGACAATTCCAGGCACGTTTTCCGTGCCTGACCGTAACCCCCGCTCGTGCCCGCCGCCCTGCATCTGCGGCGAGACGTGCGTGCCGCGTTTAACATACACTATGCCCGCGCCCTTGGGGCCGTAGAACTTGTGCGCCGAGAGGCTCATCAAATCAATGTGCAGCTTATTGGCAGCAAGCGGCAAAAGCCCCGGAGCCTGCACCGCGTCCGTGTGCATGAGGATCCCCTTTTTCTGCACCAGGTTTCCGATTGTTGCAATGTCCTGGATGGTGCCGATCTCATTGTTCGCGTACATGATGGATACCAAAAATGTATCATCGCGGATTGCGGCTAAGACATCCTGAGGATTCACGCGGCCGTACGCATCAACCCCGACAATGGTGGCTGATACGCCGCGCATTTTGAGGCGCCCAACAACTTCCAAGACGCTCGCGTGCTCAATAGGGCTCGTGATGATGTGGCCTTTGCAGCCATGCGCTTCCGCAACGCCGGCAAGAGCCAGGTTGTTTGATTCGGTTCCGCCGGACGTGAACACCACTTCATCCGGATTGCAGCCAAGAACACCCGCGATTTTTTGGCGCGCCGCAGCAACTGCTTTTTTCGCGTTATGCCCGCTTGAGTGGATGGATGAGGGGTTTGCGAACTCTTCGGAGAAATACGGCCGCATTGCGGAAAACACCGCCCTGTCAAGCGGCGCAGCGGCTGCATAATCCAAGTATACGCGTTGGCGTGCCTGAAACATACATCTGAACTCTAGTTCAGATGCGGCAAAAAATCAAATAACGTAACGCGCGCTACTCAAGGCTCTTTGACCATGCAACGCACGCCTGGTAGTTTTCGCTCTGCTCGCAGTAGCCCGCGCACTCTTCCCAGTTCCTGCACCCCGCGAGCTGGGCTATGGGGAACGGCGCTGTTTTGGCGTCTACCGCTTCAAACGGGTTTTGGTAGTATGGGCCCGCTCCAGTGCCGAGCACGCGCGTTACAGGTACGGTCGTTGCCAAAGCGCGGTTCACCGCCTCCTCGGAGAACTCAAAGAGCGCAATGCTGTATCCCCAGACTCCGCCGACAATCAAGAAAGCCGCCGCGATAACCGCGGAGAGGAACTTTTCGTTCAACGATGCGATGGAGAATGATGTGATGTGGCGTTTCATAATTGCGCGTTAGAGGCCTAAGAGTGATTTGATGGGCGCGAACACGCGGAACGGGTTAAAGCCGGATCCAGAGGAACCCCGCTTAGTGGAAGCTCCCTGCACGGTCCCGCAGTCAGCCGGGCAGGATGACGTGGTTTCTCCGGTGCCGCAGTATGCGTTGCCGCACGTTTCCGAGGTATAGGAACTACTCCCGCAGTCGCCCGGGCACTTGGAAGAATCTTCCCCGTTGCCGCAAACGCCATCGCAACTCGGGCCGTAATCATAGCTGCCGCTTCCAGTGCTTCCACTGCTTCCGCAGTCGCTCCAGCACGACGTGGATGTTTCGCCGCTGTCGCACGCGCCATTTCCGCAGTATGATCCCGAACTTCCGCCCGTGGCGCCGGTGCTGGAACAGCCGGTTGCGGGCGTGGCGGCACAGGAATACAGGGTTCCGTTCGCGGTGTAGTAATTGAGCATGGACGAATCAAAACAGTTGCCGTCCGAACCCATAGTGTGCCAGCCGCTCCCGTATTTGGTGTCACAACTAGAGGTTGTTGATGTCGTGCCGCCGGTGAATGCGGAACAGCCAGGGTCCGCCGCATCAATGAAGCCATCAGCATCATTATCAACGCCGTCCGCGCATTTGAGCTGCGTGTCTTCGTAGCTGCTCGCCGCCGTTCCGCACCCGGATGATGAGTAATAGCAGTAGCTCGTTGAACCACTGCTGGTACTGGCGTACCAGCAACAATTTGAGGCAGCGGTGCACGACGCCTGGCCAGCATACGAACCGCATGAGCCATACTGGCCGCTTGAGCCGCCGCAGTCGCTTGGGCAGCTTGAGTACGATTCATTGGACTCGCACACGCCGTCGCTGTCGCAGAATGAGCCGCTTCCCCCGCTCGTGTACGCGGAACAGCCCGGGTCCGCCGCATCAATATAGCCATCAGCATCATTGTCAACGCCGTCCGCGCATTTGAGCTGTGTGTCTTCGTAGCCGCCGCTCGTGGTTCCCCCGCAATCAGCAGGGCACGACGTGGAAGATTCGCTGGAACCGCAGATGCTGTCCCCGCACGTGTCGGTCCTGCACGCCGTAGGGCAGCCCGTGCTGCTGTAGGTACAGCCACTCGGGCACTTTGAATAGGAGCACGAGTAGGAGCCCGTGTTGTTGTTGTACGCGTTGATGGGGCACACCCCGCCGGAAGAGAGGCAGCTCGCCGGGCACCCGGTTGAATCGTAGTTGCACCCATTCGGGCATGCCTTGTAGTTGCACGTGGTTCCGGTGGTCTGGTTGTTGTACTGGTTCGCCGGGCACGAAGGGGCGGTGTAGCAGCCCGTGGTACAGCCGGTTGAATCATAGCTGCACCCTGACGGGCACTTCTTGTAACTGCACGAGTAGCCGCTGGTATAGTCGTTAAACTCAGTTGCCGGGCACGAAGTTGTTGTGCCGGACTTGCAGTCGCTCGGGCAGGACGACGTGGTTTCTCCGCTTCCGCAGAATCCATTGCCGCATGTCTCCTTTACTTCTACTTCACTGGCGCCAGAACAATCCGGAATGCCGAAGTTCCTCCAGTCTCCGTCATCCCCTGCGTTGGATTTCCAGGAAAAATTCGCTTTTGGAACCTTGGTGCACTGCGCGGCAACGCCTGCGATGAAGCTTATGTACTCGCTGTCCGTGCGGTTCAAAATGTATGAGGTTTCAGTTTGGCCGTCGCTGAACTTCCAGGTCTTGCTCACCCAATTCTTGCTGCCCGGGTCTTCTGGGGCTTTCTCCGGGGCTGTGCACTTGCCCAGGAACTGGTCGTAATAATCCCCCGGGGCGCAGGTTGGGGAGCAACCCTTGGCGCAGCCAAAATTATCGTACAAGCAGTAGCTTGAGCCGCTACACGAGGGCGTGCACGAGAGCGGGCAGTTGCCCACCACCGAACTGTCCTGCCTGCAGTACCCACTGTCGTCCCACACCCAGCCGCGCTCGCACGAGCCCTTGCTTGGTGGTACGTAATCACTGCTGTTCAGGCACTTCTTGATCTGCTGTGCCCAGAACTGGCCCTTGGCGCACTCCTGGATAAAGGTTCCGCACTGCCCAAAGTATTTAACCGCAACGCCGCGAGCGCGCGCCTTGCAGTCATTGTCATAGGTGGCGTTGTCGCTGCCGCACACCGGACTGTAGACATCCGGGCAACCAGTTCTTCCCGTTGACTGGATGCACTCGCCGAATCGGGCGCACCCCTGCGAATCTTTGACAATGTCGCGCACCTGCCCCTCGGGACACCCGAGCGGCGATTGCGCCGAAAGGTCCGGGCAAATGGCTACCTGCTGTATGCACGAGGGCTGGCCGCAGGGATCCCCGGGCCGGGGTGGAACAGGCTGTTCTCCGGGATTGCACGCCCGCGGCGGATTGTAAACCGCCGGACAGATGAGCGTCTGTTCGCAATACCCTCGGCTTGAGTTCCACCGCTCAAAAGGACCGCACTGCGCAAAACCAACCGGTGGACGGTAGTAGGGGTCAACCGCGCACGAAGTTCCATTCCAGTACTGGCCAGCTGCGCATGAAACACTCGCCAAGTCAATCTCATTTTGGTACACGCACTGGTTGCGCCCCTGGTCAAAAAAGCCGCCCGGGCCGCAATCCTTGAACGTGTGTTCAACCGTTGCCCACTCGCACCCCCGAACCCCGGGGTTCGCCGTACAGTACTGCTCGCACTGCTCCGGGGTAGTGCACTTGCCGGCCAGGGGGTTGTTCTCTTTGAAATCTTTCCGCTCCCGCTCAATGCGGTTGCGCTCCCGCACCAAGTCGTCCGCCAGGCGCTCTTTTTCGTGCCGCGCCTCCTGCTCCAAAAACGTCAGCTGTATCTGGCGGCACGCGCTGTCGCACCAGGGGTCATTTTGCATGCGAGCCTCAAAAATCCGCTTGCGCTCGCCAAACACCTCGTCAGACCGCGATACCTGATTATTGATTTTTTCTTCCCACAGCGCCTTTCGGGTTCCAAAGTCTTCCCAGGAAATATCGTTGAGCTTCTCAAAAAATGCCTCCTCTTCCTGGCGCTGGACACGGTCCACCTGGAAGTTCACCTCCCGCTCTTCATAGTCCAGCGCGGCCCGCGCAATCTCCCGCTCGCGCTCAAACTTCTGCTGTTCAACCTTGCGGACCTTGAACTGCAAGGCATCCTGGAATCCGCTGTCGCGGGCCCTGATGTCGTTGATGACGAACTCCGGCACGTCAAAGAACCGCTCGTGGAACCGGTCAAACGCTGCCGGCTCGGAAACGTCCTGCATGAACACTTTGTATTGTTCCGTGTTCTTGCGCACGAATTGGTCCTGGAACTCATCTCCAAACTGCAGATCCGCAAGAATCGCCATGTCAGAGGGATCCAGGGTTGCCACCTGGTTCAAAAACCGGTCCCCTTGCCGGCGATACTGGCTCTCAAACTGCTGGGTCATGGCCTGCTCTATCTGGTCCAAGAACTCCCGCTTTGCCGGGTCGGCTTGAACATCCTGTTCAAGGGAAGCAATCAGCTTAAAGGTCTTTGGAGAGGGATTGTTCAAAAAGTCGTCAGAGAGTTTTTGAAACCTCGCTGCCTGGTCCTGGGACTCGGCATCCTTAAACCGCTGCTTGAACGCGTCAACCGAACGGCTGTGCACCCCCTCAACGAGCTTGAATTCCTCCGAATCGGCGCTCATGCGGTTCTTAAACTCATCAAGCACAACCAAGTCCGCAACATCGTCGGTATCAAAAGACCGAAAGAACCGGTCAGAAACCTCGGGGTCGTCAATAAGGGAGAGCTTGTCCTCAAACTTGCGGACCGCAATTTCCTTGGCCTCTTCTATCTTTGCGAGGATGTCGTCCGAAATGCCGCTTGACCGCTTGATTTCTTCCAGGATCCCGAGGAGCCGCGTTTCATCAATGGCCGCGTGCTCCAGGTACTGGGAAAACTTCTGGCCGCGCACGGCCTCGGGAATGTTCTGGATGCGGATCTCAAACTTTTGGATGGTGTTCTTTTTGGCCTGCGCAATCGCGTCTTTAACCGTAGCCGGAGCGCTGTCCCGCATGGCCTCAAGGATTTCCAAATTCTTAAGCTCCTTAAACTCGGACCCGGCCTGCTTGTCAAAGGCGCGCGTCATGCGGACGCGGACCTGATCCGGCTCATCTTCCACTCCGGCCAAGAGCTCGGTAAAATTTCCAATGGTTTTTTCCTTGGCGTCCGAAACATGCGCCACCACCTGCTCAAGCCCGGCATCCGGCTCCTCGCCCGTATCCCGCGCAAGCTGGCGCGCTTTGACTGCCTCGTCCGAAATGTCCTCCAGCACCTGCCGGTGCTTGATCTGCTTGTCCGCCACCTCGTCCAGCACGCGCTCCACCTCAAGCGGGTTGTCGGCCTTGGCGCTCTTGAGACGGGCCGTGGTCGCCCGCACATCCTCAAACTTCTTCTCAAACCGATCAATGGCGCGGTTCAGCGCGCCCGGATCCACTTGCGAAACACCTCGCTCATCAACCATCTGCTTGACCTCGGAAAGCTCCTGGTTCGCGTGCTTGAACTTAAGCTCCGCGTCCGCGACCGAGTCAAAAGTGAACGCCTCCTGGATGCCCCAGCCAAAACGCTTGAACACGTGCAGAGGGTTATCAGGCAGGATGCGCGCCTCGCTGGTTCCCAAATCTTGAAGGCTGACACTGAAGTCCTGCACCACCTCAAGCGGAGGCTCATTTGACTGGGCTGCGGTCTGGGTAGCGCCGTCAGAAACCGGTTCTTGAGTTGCAGATTCAGCATCGCCCGCAGCCTGGTCCTGTACTGCTTGGTCTTGCGCCCCCGCAATCCCAACAAACAAAAAAGCCGCTGACAACGCGGCTACGAAAACAGACAACAACGAAAATCGTGTTGTTTGGCGGTTTAAGCGTACACTACAATATGTGCCAACCCCCATGTGTTTTATTTTTGATTTCTTTTAGGTTGTGAGTGAAGAGGTACACTACTATTACACCACATGCGCGGTGTTTGCACAAATGGAGTTGTGGATAACTACGCCTGGGGACTTTTGACCTCAATCGGCAGTGTAAATGTAAACATACTCCCCTTGCCCTCGCCCTCTGATTCGGCCCAGACGCGGCCGCCGTGCGCTTCTATAATTTTTTTGGCGATGAAAAGCCCTCTTCCGGACCCACCGGAAAATTTTGACAAAAAACCAACACGGAATTTTCATTAACTCGGCAAGAGAAATTTAACAATCAACGACCTCGGGCAGCAATGTCCAAGGTCGTTTTTTACAGCGTCTTTATCACTCCTTCAATTTTCTCTCGATCGGCCGTATTAAAATGACAGGTATCAATAAAGTGAGTATATTTTCCCGGCTCAACAGACAGCTCTCCAGCTACATACCGTTGCAATGCCACGAACTCATTCATATTCATGAGCAGCTTTCCATAACAATCACTGGCACGCATATGTACGTGAATATCAAGCTTTCCGTCAATAATCTGAAACCATAGGATCTGTAAGCAAGGAGCTATGGATCCATGAATATCCACTTCTTGTTTCCAAATAGAGGCTTGCGCTCGTTTTCCGTTTGGTTTTTCTCTGAGATATTCAATAACATTTTGAATTTGATTTGGCTCACTGTCAAACAGGCGTTTGCGATATATCTTGGTCCAGTCATGGGTTACTTGATCTGCATGCTCACCTGTCAGTAAGTAGTGGCTAATAGTATCTACCTGGCCTTTCGGCATACCAAAACGAATATCAAACAAATCTTGAATCGCATCTTCTACCTCAATAATCATCGCTTCATCGCGGAATATTTCGTCATTCTCCGTGGCGCGGCCATTGTTATACAAGTCTTTCATGGCTTTTCGCCATGCCTGGCTGATAGTTGCTGTTTTTATGGTAAGCATTATACTGAATTCATAGTTGGTTAGGCAGTACTGCGTCCATGCCAGGGGCTAGCGGAACTCTTTTTAGTATACAACCTCTGGCGCGGAAAGGAAATCACACAATGGAGCCATATATCGGTATCACCGGATTTACCACAAGGAAACAAACGGTGGTGATTGCCGACGGACTCTCGGCTGGTACTATTACGTTCCTTGATCCTTTGACCATGCATTCCTCTAAGTTAAGTATTGATGCCGAAAGTCGGCTGCGGACCGCAGATGATGAGCTCGATATAGAACGCTGTCGTGCGTATATAATTCAATCATTGAAATTTTTTAGCAGATTTGGTGCGGCCACTCTTATTCCACCGCAATCGGCAACGTAAATGTGAACATGGAGCCCTTGCCCTCGCCCTCTGATTCGGCCCAGACGCGGCCGCCGTGCGCTTCTATAATTTTTTTGGCGATGAAAAGCCCGAGGCCCGATCCGCCGGTGTGAATGCGCGTGGTTGCCTCTGCGCGCGTGAACTTCTGGAACAGCCTGTCCATTTCAATGGGGTCAATGCCCATTCCCGAATCCCGCACCTCAAACGTGATGAGCGACTTTGAGCGCGCAAGCCGCACGTTGACCCATCCGGTATCAGTGTACTTGATGGCATTGTCCACCAGGTTCATCATCACGTCGTGGATCTTGTCCCTATCAAGGCTCATCGCGGGCAAAGGCCCATCCGGCTTCTGCACCGTAAGCTCTAATCCCTTGGTCTTTGCCTGATGCTGCAAGTCCCCAACCACCTCATCCACGATCTCCTCAAACCGGACGCTTGACTTGGTGAGTTCCAGCCTGCCCGTCTCAATGCGCGACACGTTCAAAAACACGTCAATGAGGCGCGTGAGCCGGTCCGAGGAGCGGAAAATGCGCTCCAATTCTCCGCGCTGTTCCGGAGTGAGTACTCCGTAATCGCCATCCAAAAACATGGACACATAGCCCTTGATGCCGGTGAGCGGAGTGCGCAATTGGTGCGCGGCGATGGAGAGGAACTCGGATTTTGACTGGTCCAGCTGCTTTAAGTGGGCGTTTGCAACCTGCAGTTCCGCGGTCGCATCATCCACTTCTTTCTTGAGTTTGACCGCGAACTGCTGGGCTTCGTCGTAGAGCTTGGTGCGGCCCAAGGCGGTCGCCATCTGCGGGGCAAGCACGTCAAACGCATCAATAAGTTGCCTATCAAAAATATCTTTGGAAAGTTTTGGCCCCAATGCCACGATGGCAACCAGATTCCCCTCAACCATCACGCGCCGCGCAAGCGAAATGTCCAAGCCGTGGAGTTCATCAACAAGGAGCCCAATCCGCGCGTACTCGCCCTTGGTCGGAGCCTCGTTCTGCTCAAGCTCAACCTCTTCGGCCACGAGCACCGGCTCGCTTGAGAGCGCGGAAACGAGCGTTGAACCGGCCGCAATGGCGCCCGTATCCCCGGCAAGCAGGGCATACCCGCCGCTCGCCTCATCCAGGATGTAGACGCGCGCGTGGCGCACCTTGAGCCGCTCTTGAAGCATCATGGACACCGCGCGCACCAAACCCTCCTGGCTCACCTCCTCGGAAATGGACAGGCCCATGTCGCGCAAGAGCTTCTGGTAATCCGGCTGGCCGCGGAAAAAAATGTTCGCCGTGATTGTGGCAAATAGCCGATCAAACGGGTCGTGTAAAAAGATGACTAAGAGCGCGAGCACGCCCCCCACCAAGAGCGACTGCGTGCTGAATAGGTCCCTGCCGAACGCGCCGAACGCGAAGAGTACAATCTGCACGAACACGAACGACGTTGCGAACGAAAACGCGTACTGCAGCAGGCGGCTCGCGACCAGCCGAATGCTCATAAGCTTGTACCGCACAATGGCAATGGCGATGAACGTAATCAAGAAGAGCGTAAACAAAGGCCCGAGCCAGATGTAGCGGTAGTCGCCGACCAAGGGCAAGATGAGGTTCGTGGTTGCGCCGCCTGCGGTGGTGATGAGCGTGCCCAAGAGCACGTACCGAATCTGCAGCTTCCGGATGCCGATGGACTCTCTGCCTTTGCGCCAGAGCAAAAAGAACGCAATGCCCATGTACATGATAAAGTACACAGTGTACACTACATACCCCCACCCAAGTATCACATCCTTGCCCCAGGGCTGGATGAACAGGGCCTCAATGTGGAGCGGGGTGAAGACCATGATGCAGATGGCGAGGAACGGAACTCCGAGGGCCGCCTCGGAGAGGCGCGAGATGGGGTTCTTGGCGTACGGGAACGCGCGCGCAAACAGCAGGAACACGTATGCGATGAATGCCGCGGAAATGTAGTAGAGCCGGGCCCAGTTGAGGGCGTGCGAGAGCGTATCCGTGCTCTCAAAAAACGCCAATCCGAGCGACCAGCCGAAGATGCCCAAGGTTACCAGGCCGAATGCTACGTTGATGCGGCTCCTCGCGAGGCGCGCGAAAATCAAAAACCCAAGGACAAGGTTGAGCCCTCCAAACACCAGCAAAACTATGTCCCTGGGGTCAAACGCCATAGGCTAGGTTTTTTTTGACGAGAGCACCAGCGCCTGGTTCGCAAACGAGTATGCGGTCCGGGTGCTTGAAAATCCGGCTTCAGAAAGCAGCTCAACAAACCGCGCTTCCGGCAAAAACTGGTACTCGCCCTTTTTCCCTTTTTTTTGTATCTTGAGCGCGTACCGCAGGATCGCCGGGCCGTAGAAGAGGTTGTAGTACTTGCGCGGATCAAAAATTTCGCGCCACGAAGCCGCGAACACTCTGGCGAAGTTGACCCGGTATTTTGGCGTGCTCCACACGAACTGTCCGCCAGGCTTGAGGATGCGGCGCACTTCGCGGAAGATGGCGCGCAAAGACTCTATGCCCTTATTGCCCTCGTGCTCCTCAATGTAGGTTAACACCAGGCTTGCGGTTACTCCATCAAACGAATTATCTGCAAACGGCAGGCGTTTTGAGAGGTTATGTTTGACTAAGGTGATGTGGTGCTCGCTCGGCGCGGGCTCAAGCGCGGGAAGGCGCTTGCGGAGATGCTCAAGCATTACGTCCGTGAGGTCCAGAGCCACAATCTCTTTAACGCGGCCACCTGACTTATTCCAAATGAGGTCAACTAAGGCACCGGAGCCGGTTCCCAAATCAAGCCACCGCTCCCCAGGTTTCGGGTCTATGTATTCTGCTATCTGTTTGAGCAGTTTTTTGTACGGAGTTGCATCCTCAAGGTACGGATAGATTGACCCATACTTGGGCCCCCAAAACTGTTCGTCTGTGGTGAGATGTTGTTGTGTAGCCATGCGTTGATTATACTAAAAATACCTCTTTTGGGCAAAATAAAACGCCCGCCTCCCCAGGTGAGAAGCGAGCGGCCTCGATAGATAGATAGAAGCATCCTCATCGGTCAAGCGAGCAATTGCGCGTCAAGGCGCCTGGCTTCCTTCTTGAAAAATGCCTTGATGGTTTTCCAGTTTGCATCAAAGTAGGTCTCTGGCATGGGGTCATTCTCCGCATCATCAAAGTACGCAAGGCTCTTGATGAAGTGCGGAACGTTGTGCTCCTGATCGGGATACTGGTTCGGGACGCGCTTGAGAACGCCAATGAGCGGCTCCCGATGCTTCGCGTACCAGTACAAATCAACAAAATCCCGCTTGCGGCCGCGCTGGGAAAGGGCAATGATTTTCATGACCGCAATGTCTTCCGGAACCAGCATGCGCACGTTGCCGCATGCGACGAGCCGAGGCGACGGGCGGAAAAAGGGATAGGCGATAAAACTCATTTTCACGCCTTTCAGCGTTCCGTAGAGCGTTCCGTTTTCCTGGTACGTAGTTTTCCACTGTTCAGTTGCGACAAGCGACCGCTCCAGCAAGGCTTTATTGAACTCGGCGTACGGGATGAAGAAATCAAGATCAACGGATTTCCGGTGCCCGACCTGCAGCGCGAGCGCGGTGCCGCCAGCGAGGTACCAGTCTGTGTTTTTGAGCAGCGGCAACTCGGCGAGGTACAAAAATGCCCGCCCGGTTGCGCGGGGGAGCGCATCAAGATGCAAATCATCGGGATTGGCTTTTTCTACCGAAAGACGAGCGACCATAGTGATCGTGATTTATCGTGAAGCACACGCGATTTTTTAACAACCTTACTGATTCGCCTTGGCGTGTAGTATCGCCGCATCCATTTGACTTCGTTTGTCCTGCCAAAATCCAAAATCCGCTCAATGATGTAGGTTGAGTGCTTCTTGGGATCAATCTTTTTGGGGTCAACGTCCCAGAACAAAGACTGCCTGAATGCGATGACCGGCTTTTGGCGTTTCGCCTTGCTGGTTTTCTTTTTTATAACCGGCATATACATTCAGTATAACACAAAATAGAGCTCTCTGCAAAGGTTTTCAAGGGAATGGCGCTGTGCTCCATCCTTAGGCTGTTACTTATCGCTCTCAAGACGCGCCTTTAGCAAAAAAATGGTTTCCGAGCGGAGTTTTGCCCGGGCCCAGTCTTTCTGGCTCTCAGTCAAAAATTCGCCGAGGCCGTCCAAGATGCTCCGATTGTTCATGCGCTCCAAGAGCTCAATGCACTTCTGCGCCGTTTCCGCGTACGGCATGCCTGCTCTCTTTTCCACGATCTTTCTGTTAATCGGCCAGTTGTTTTTTGCAAAAAAATACACGTCAAAAACATCCCGGCTCGTTTTGCCGAGGCGCTCGTACAAAGCCATGAGCTTATTGGCAAACATATCTTCGGCAACCTGCACCAGCATGGAGATGCCGAGCAGCGTTTTGAGTTCATAACGGGAACCGAATGTCCTGCGGTTGACCTCAATCTTTATGTTTTGGGCCCTGGCATCGTAGGAAAGAATGATGATTGCGCTGTAGCGCTTGAGCCGCGACTCCCGTATGTCGCCGTAGCCGCGGGCAATCGTTTCCAGTTTCTCAAATACTTCTTTTTCTTTGCGTTCGTCCAAGAGATCAAAATCAAGATCAACCGAATAACGGTTCAAATGGTAAAACAGGAGCGCCGCGGTTCCGCCTTTAAAGCCGAGGTGCGGGGCAATGGCTGTGTCAGTGTATATGTCCTTGAGCATCCGGAGCTGTATGTTTTTGTGTTTTGAATAATCAAATGCCATAGGTTATGCGGCGCTCTTGCAGTGTTTGAAATATTCGGCAACCTTCTTTGCCATGCTCTTGTTGTTGTAGATGGGCAAAATCTCAAAAACCCTATCCCAGTCCAAGGGATCCAAATGATCAAAGTGGTACTCTTTGCTTGCATACACCCGGTCTAAAAATGCCCTCTCTTTTTCGGCAATGGCGTAGCCTGCGGCATGGTCAATGCCGATGGTATTGGACAGCACATAATCTTTCATCCGTATGAATGCGATTTTTTGATCACCCACGCGTATCTCTCTTGAAACGTATGACGCGACAAAAATAGTATCGTAATACTGGAACGTAATGCCGACGCGAGCCAAAACAGTCTCAAAGCTGACATACGAGGGCGTGTAGATCCTTGTCGCCAGTTCAAATGCGTCATACTTTTTATCTTTGGCATACAAGCCGCGGCGCACCCTAACCAGTTTTCCTGCCGCAACGTATTTATTCAACCGCGCGCTGATGGCGCTCTCTTTTTCCTCGCCCCACAACAAAGCGGCATCTTTGGTGGAAAAGACGGTCCTGGGTGATCTTAACAAAATCCCCAAGTATTCCCCTTTTTTAGGTTTTTTATCCATTTTTGTACTGGAAATTACCTTAAAAGTAATTTACAGTTCATATAGTAACATAAATCAATATCAAAAGCAAGTGTGCCGCATCTAAAATTCAAGAAAAATCAAAACAAGGTTCCGGCTTTGGCCGACCCTCCTGCTTCGGCATGCGCCCAGGCCGCGAGGAAGCGGTTCAAAAATTCCTGGGACCCGTCCCGGTCTTCCAAAAACTGCGAGAGCACCAGGGCTACGGAAATGACGATGTGGTACTCCTCCATGCCGCGCTGTTTGGCTTTTGCCCAGGCCGGGTGCAGGGTGTTGACGGTAAGCACATCATCAATGATGCGGCCCAACGCCATGTCCGGAGCATCCACCATGTCCGCCAGCTCAATGGCAAGTCCGCTGGTCCTGGCGCGGATTTCGCGCTTTTTGGCTGCATCCGCAACGCCAAAAGGCGGCCTGCTTTTCCCTGCATCCTGGCCGGAAGCGCCGTGGCGGCCGCCTGCTTTTTCCTCTGAAGCGCCCGATTGTTCTTCCTCTCCTAGCACAGCTTTCTTGGACGCGGCTTGGGGCTTCTCTTTTCTGCCAAGCGTTTTTGCGCGCCCGGCGCCGATGAGGCCTTCCAACTCCGGGAAATCGCCAAGCAAGCCATCTAGCGCGCCGCTGATGACGCGCCGGAGCGGCCTGACCAGCTGTTCCGGAGACGCGGATGCGGACGGCGCGCGCTCCCCCAGGCGCTCCAGAATCAGCACCACTGCCTCTTGCACGGCCTTGCGGAATTTGTAGTATTTTTTTAAGGACCCGGAATCAGTCAAAAAATCATTCTTGTTGGTGGTAAGAATTTCCGACAGCCCGGGAATCTCCACGACCCCGGAAAGGCTGTCCGCGTGGCTGGGAATGATCCCCAGCCACTCCCAGCCGCCCTTGATGATTTTGCCGAACGTGGAAACGTACAGCCCGGCCGGCAGGGACGTGGCAATGATTTTTTTGCCCAAAAAATTCTCCAGCCAATTTCCCTGCATGTCGGTTTTGGCCAGAAACCCGATGCCGGCCGGACGCCGGGTTTTGCCAACGCTCACCTTGAACCAGTGCTGAAGCGCGTCCTGCCCGGACTCCGGCAGTTCAATCTTTTTTCCGTTGATAAAAAAATAAATAGGCTTTTTGTAGAAATAACGCAGGAACTCGGCGTGCATGGTCTGGTTCAGCAGAGGATAAAAATGCCTGATAACGGTGCGCCGCACAAAATCCGGCTTGAGAAGATGCGACTGGCTGTCGCTGAAATGCATGCTGACCGAAGTGCCGCGGGGTCCGGAAACAGCGCCCGAAAAAGACACGAATTTCCACGGCGCCCGGTACGCATTTGACAGGCGCCACTCGGTTGCGCACCGCGAACCATACCCGCCCTTGCTCTCGGTAACCACCCGCTCGGCCAAAAGCAAGGAGAGCTTTGCTCCCACGCCGGCGAATCCGATGCCCGCGCCCCGGCGCTTGGCCGTGGACGCGATATTGTGGTACTCCCGCAGAACAGAACGCTTCATGCCTTGGCCGTCGTCCGCGCACCGCAGAACTTTGCTGTCGGCGTCAACCGAAAAATGAATGGAGCTGGCCTTGCTGTCCAGCGCGTTTGCGATAAGCTCGGTTACAATAACCTCTTCCAGGGACGAAGCGTACGCGTCCCGGATATCCTCCAGAAGGTGTTTTAGATTGACGCGGGTTTCGTTGGGCATACGGCGCGCGGTCCCAATTCAAGAGAGGTGCGTAAGAATCTGCTTCTGAAATTCCTCCAGTTCCCCTATCCGGGTGGTGAGAATCTCGTACACCTTTTTCCGGTCAATCGTGCCGTACTCGTGCACCAGAATATTGCGCAGACCCACCATCTTCGTAAGCGCATCCGCCAGAGATTCAGAAATAATGCCCTGGCCGCGCAAAAGCGAGACAGCCTCGTAGTTGTCATCCGGGCGCTGTATGCCTTGGTCAATAATCACCAGATGCGCGCTGTCAATGATTGATTGCGCCGAGAGCTGGAGGTAGCGCTCCGCGTTTCCGAACAAATGAAAATCAGCAAGAAACTGCGCCTCGCTTTTTGCTTCTGACCGGAGCGTCTTGAGGTATGATATGTACTCCTTTAAACGTTCCAGTTTTTCAAAAATTTTCTGCCTGCCGAGCTTGGTCATACGGATTGCGCCAGGCGGGCGCGGTACTGCGCAAGCACCGGCTGGTAATCAAAGTACTCGTTGAGCGCCTTTAATTCAAAATCAATCCGCGCTTCCCGGGACCCCTCAAACGCCACAATACCCTCCCGCATTGCCACGTACCGCAAAAACGGCGCAGCCGTATTGAGCACCACCACGTCGGCCTCGCTCCCCAGGGAGCGGGTGAACTGCTCAAGAAGCTCCAGACGGATGTCAAAAAAACGCGCGCGGAACGCAGGGTCCAGGTACACGGCTAGGTCAACATCACTTCCTTTGCGGCTGCCGCCGGTTGCGGCAGAGCCGAACACATAGCCGAATAAAACGTCTTTTCGGGCGGCCAGCACCCGTGCCGCGGCATCGGTTATTGTTGCGATATCGCTCTGTTCCATAGGCTTTCATCATAACATATAAAATAAGCCCGCTCAAGGTTCTGAACGGGCTTTGTCAACGGGGAATAGAAATGTCACCTTTTGCGGGCTATGTGCGGCGCGGTTTCCAGGCCGGGAATGTTGTGCCGATTTGCTTGCCCCGCAGAATAGGCATAATCACCTCTTTGCCGGGGCGCGCGATATGCGCGGTGATGCCCGCTTTCTGCAGGCGGTCCGCAACCTTAAGTTTTGAACTCATGCCGGTCGGGCGGGCGGACGCATGGTCGCGCACCATACTCCAAACGGCTTTGGTAACGCGCGGGATAACCGGAATCGGGTCGCCCAGCGGCTTGCCCGAGGGACTCATTTCGCACACGCCGGGCACGTCCGTGAACAGAAACACGCGTTTGGCCTTCATTGCCCGGGCAACGCGGCACGCGAGCTGGTCATTGTCGCCTTTCTCGTTAATGTATGCCTTCATCTCCTCCGCGGAACGGGTATCGTCTTCGTTGATGATGGGCACGCCGCCGCACCTCGCGAACCGCTCCAAGAATGCAATGGACTCTGCGGCGGTTGACCCCCTTCCGAAATCCGCGTGCGTGCGCAACACCTGTCCCGCAAAAATTCCGCGCCTGGCGAATGCTTCAATCCATGCCTGCACAATGGTCGGCTGGCCGACAGATGCCGCCATTTGCTTGCGCCAAACCTCGCCTCCCGCAGGTACCAAGTGCGCCTCGGCGCGCATGCCCGCGAGTGTGGCGCCGGACGTGATAATAATCACCCGGTACCCGAGCGCGTGCGCGTGCGCGACCTCATCCACGATCCAGCCAATCACCTTGCGGCGCACGGTACCGGCCGGAAAAACCAGCGCATTGGAACCAATTTTGATTATGATGAGCTTGCGCATCACTTTTGCCTCCCTTGCGTATGAATGAACGATTCCGCACATACCAAAAAACCAGCCCGGAAGCTGGTTTGCAAGGTAGTGCGTGGGTTACGAAATACAAATTATGCCAACTTCCGGTCGGGTTGTTTCGGCTGCGGCGGGGTTGTGATAATCGTGTATTCCATAGGTGGTGGAAGTATAGCAGTAAAGAGGTTATGCTGCAAGTAGAAACCACATAATTAATTAGCCTTGCTTTTTTACATGGAAGCGGTACTCTATAATAGAATATACCTCAATACCTATATGCCTGACTGCATTTTTTGCGACATCGTGGCCGGACGAGCCCCAAGCCACACCATCTGGGAAGACGAAAAGCACCTCGCCTTCCTTTCCATTTACCCGAACACCGAAGGATTTTCCGTGGTTGTTACCAAAGAGCACTACCCAAGCTACGCGTTTGACCTGCCGGATGAGGTATTGGCAAATTTGGCGCTCGCCGCAAAACGCGTGGGCAAGCTGCTTGATGGGCGTTTGGATGGCGTTGGCAGGACCGGCATGATACTGGAAGGCTACGGCGTGGACCACGCGCACGCAAAGCTCTTTCCCATGCACGGCACGGCCAAGGAAACGGAATGGCAAAAACGCGCGTCAAGCGTGGACAAGTACTTTACGGAATACGAGGGGTACATTTCTTCGCATGACTACAAGCGGGCGGATGATGCTGCGCTCGCGGAGCTTGCAAAAAAAATCCGCGCGGAAACATAATGCTACGCCAGCCGCGGCACATCCAACAGGGCAACCGAAGTCAATCAAATGAAAAAGGAAAGCACGGGCGCACTCAAAAGAGCATGCCCGTGCTTGCATAAACAGCGCACTTTACTATACTACCTATCGCAGGGATGCGGATGCGTGAATGCCTAATCCCCAATTGGATTCACGCTCCCGCCCTGTTTTTAGGTTGCCTCCTGCCAAACGCACGCGCTCAAGTACGTGTCGCGCGCGCCGTGCACCAGAGAAGAACCGGGCCGCAGCATCACCTCGCACCCGGCCACTTCCCCTCCGTAAAGAAAGGCGCCATACTTGGTGTGGCCTTCTAGTTTCTGCGGAGACCCATCCGGCCCAAGCACCAACGCGGTTTCTTTGATGTTAAAGTACTCCTGCACCACTGTCCCCGCACTCTGCGGAGAACAGCAGAACTCGTCCCACTTTCTCTGCGAACACGAACGGCCGATCATAATGCCGCGCGCGCACGCGCCGGAGGGCGGCTTTAAGAGCCAGCCCTTGCGGTTCAAATCCTGAATGGAGACGGCTCCATCCGGAAAAGAAACCGTGCCGCCACGCTCCAGGATGCCGGTCTTCGGAATCGCCTCATCCAGAACGCGGTACGCGTCCTGACCGAGCCGATCCTTAAAAACCTCTCTGAACCCCGGCATACGCAGTGCCACAAACCAGAACTTACTGCCCAAGAAACGGCGCCCGGGAGGGCTCATCACCGCATACCGATGAGGGGCTCCCTCCACAAGCCGCTGGAACTGCGGATGCCCGAACTTCACCTGGCTGCGCAGAACGCAGTTAATGCCGGAAGAGTCGTCAGGAACGTCTCCGATCATGCGCGCCGCGACGCCGCGCCGATTGAGTTCCTTTTCCAAGACGTGAAAGTTGTGCCACTCTCCTGCGTAAGCGTCAATAAGGATGCCCACGCGCGCTGCACTCTCCGCGGACCCGTACCGCGCTTGCCATCCGCGAAAACACTGCAACACGGTTTCCGCGAACACGCCGCCAGCGTCAAAACCGTTGAAAAGCGAATTGCGCAACCGATACTGCCTATCCAGCAACAGGTAATCCCCAAGGCCCAACGGGCACGTGGTGTTGATGTCAATGACCCGGAACCCCTCCTGCGTCCGGATCATATCAAGCCGAATGAACGGGGATACCGGCGACATATACCCAGGATCGTTCAGCGCAACAGCGCGCTCACGCGCCGGCACCACCGCATCCGCAAGAACGGCGCATCGCGCATCGCCTCCGGAAAGCCCCTCCTGCACAAGTTCCAGCTGCACGCGGGTGAACTGATCCCATGCGAGCGCGAGATTCCGCAACTGCGCAACCTCTTGGGCTTCAAGCACAAAAGGCTCAAGCGTGGGCTGAATCAGCTCCTCAACGCATTCCCCTTCGGCCCACCTTTTGCGCCGAGGAGACGGAAAAAGGGTTGCCGACTGATCCTTGAGTGCGTTCCACCGCTCCATGCTGTGCCGGTACACATGCCCGGCGTCAAAGAGCTCCTGCATATCTGCCTGCGTAAGCACGGCGTACTCCTTTTCATAGTGTGGCAGGTTATGTCCTCATCGGGACTTAGCGATCCGCAGAACGTTTCTGTAGACCGCTTCGTCCCGACGAGAAGCAGGGACGAAACTACATACATTGTTAAAGAACGTCTTTTTGTTCACCTATGCTCCCCAACCTGCTCCCGGTGCGAACAAAATCACGAAACCGAACAGTGAGGAGTATTCCGGAAACTGGAGCGCGTACCGGCTCTTCTGCGAATGTCCGGATGTCAGCCACCGACCCAAGCACATCACCTTTGCGCACTTCATCAAAAACATTTTTAGAAGGGACAAAGATGCCGCCCCCGTCCGTATAGAGGTAGTGGGAGACAAACACCGGGATTTCCTTTTGAGGAACATCGCTCAAGGAAACATCGGACATGCCGTACGAGGAGAGGAGCCGGAAAAGAGAGTTGGCAATCCGGGAGATTGTTTCCGAAGAAATGGTCAGGTGGCGCTCCATCTCAAGCGCAATTGCGGGAACGCCCTCCTGAACCAGCGCGAGATCCAATGCTCCGGAAAAATGTTTGTCCGCATCTCGCTCCATATCAATCTGCCAGATACACTCCGGAGCAATTACCCGCAAAGCCTTTGAACATATCTGTTCCATCTCGCCGCCTGTTTTTACCAGAATGCCCAAGAATGGGCACTGCCGTGAAAAGGTGTGTAAATCCACAACCAAATCAGCCTTTCTCGCCTCTCCAAACACGGCAGAGGCAATGCGTTTCCCTAAATCTTTTTGGGAAGACCCGGGAAACGAGCGGTTCAAATTATCCCCATCAAGCGGCTCTTGCCGCGAGTCAAAAAGAAGACCTAAGGGATTTGCGGTAGAGATAATGACAACTGTGCCCTTTTTGAGGGGGTATTTTTTAAGAAGCGCCAACAGCTCCTTGAGCACAAAGAGCGGCGTTATCTCGTTCCCGTGTTGATTGGCAATAAAGACAATCCGAGGGCCAGGCACGCCCGAAGAAACCTCAATGAGCGGGAGAGATAAGTCAACGACCCCCAAAGAGCCGATAGTGAGTTGTTTTGACTGTATTTTCATATAAAATAAACACAAAACAAGTCCATCCGCCAGATGGACTTGTTATCATGTTTTACCTTACGTGTTTAGCGTTTTTATGGTGTGTAAACGCTAGTGTTAGACAAAAATAGAAAACAACCTTCCGGCGGAGGGGTTTGTACGGTGCCAATAACGATATGCCGAAAAGGTATTCATAATGATTCAAGTATAGCTGAAAGAAAAAAGTTGTCAAGTGAATGAGAAAAAATTCGGCCATGATCGCTTATCGCAACCATGGCCGATATGATGGCAGGGAGGGAAGGATTTGAACCTTCATCCTCTGGCTTTGGAGGCCAGCGCTCTAGCCTTTTTGAGCTACCTCCCTATTCCTACGCTACTCCTGGTGCCTATGCGGGGACTGTTTTGGAACGGACAGTGCCGTTCGTGGATGCTCACTGACTGACTTAGAGCACGCATTCTGGAGAGCCACTGAATGACGTGCTCCACACGCGGAACACTCTCTCACGGTATGTGAGTTGCCCCATCCGGCCCGTACTACAACTAATTCCATTTGATGTGTAGAGTGCGCCATCGCAGCCCCCTTCCCAAGTGAAAGAACAAACAAAAATCCCGTCCCCGAAGCACAACAAATAATTGCGCATCAAGGGCGGGATTCTTTAATCTCGCGGTACCACCTTGGTTGCTGAACCGATTTTTGACGGATTTATTCAATGTGCAGGGATTGATGGAGGCGCAAAAATGTGAATATTGGCCCTCAAAACCTGCAAAAAAATCCGTCAGTAAAACGGATTCAAGCCACTTTACCGACTCTGGCTCCACCTCATCGGTGGACGACATCAGCTAGGATAAGGTTACGGATCCTGCCGGGTTCGCACTATCGCACGAACCTCCTCACTCTGCCCAACCCCCAGCTCGCGCCAGGGACAGAGATCAACGGATTTTAGAATTGTTAATGTAACCCCAGTATAGCACGCCTGCGGAATTTGTCAAGAGGTCGCAAAAATTTTGCAAACTTCTCCCGCAGCTTCGCGACTTTGGGGTTGATGATGGCCTGGCAGTATGCCTGGTCCGGATTTTTTTTGAAGTAGTCGTGATGATAATCCTCTGCCTCGTAAAACTCACCGAGTGGCTCAACTTCGGTGATGACCGGGCTCTCAAACGTCTTGGCATCCTCAAGCTCGCGGATGAAGCGTTCAATCTCCTGGCGCTGGTCGTCCCGAGTGTACAGGATGATGGAGCGGTACTGGGTTCCCGCGTCATTCCCTTGCCGATTTAAGGTGGTCGGGTCATGCACACCGAAAAATATGGACAATAAATCCTGGAACTTTATTTGGTTTGGGTCGTATTCCACGCGGATCACTTCCGCGTGGCCAGTTGAGCCACTGCAAACTTGATCATAGGTTGGGTTTTTGACGGTGCCGCCCGCGTATCCTGGGGTGACTGACGTAACGCCGCGGAGCATCTGGAATGTTGCCTCGGTGCACCAGAAGCATCCCCCGCCTAAGATGATAGTTTGTGTTTGCATAGAGTGCTTTTTGAACGAGGGATTGTCAAGGTGCTGCTACTGGATTTTCTTCTGGCCTGCCATATAGTCCCGCAGGACTTTTGGGATTTCAATGGACCCGTCTTTTTGCTGGTAATTTTCCATGATCGCAATCATGGTGCGCCCCAGGGCGCATACCGTGTTGTTGAGGGTATGGACGAATTTTGGCGTGCCGCCGTCTTTGTACTTGATGTTGAGGCGGCGGGCCTGAAAATCCGTATCATTGCTGCAAGATGCGAGCTCACGGTACGCATTCTGG
This sequence comes from Parcubacteria group bacterium, assembly GCA_016181765.1. NCBI lineage: Bacteria > Parcubacteria group bacterium. The sequence continues at coordinate 176,122 of JACOYR010000004.1, forward strand.
CCCGGAAACCAGCCCTCTATATCGTACTTCTTGGCGTTCGGCGCGCCAATGTCGCCGGAGCACATGTTGAGCACGTGGTACGGAATCTTTAGTGATTGCCAGAACTCTTCCGAGATGGCGAGCAGGTCCTCGTGCATGTCCCATGACTGGCCTTCTTTACAGAATACGAACATCTCCACTTTATCAAACTGGTGGCCGCGGATAATGCCAGTTGTGTCCTTGCCATAGGTGCCGGCCTCGCGGCGGAAGCAGGAGGAGAAGCCGAAGTACTTAAGCGGCCCTTCAGAAAGGTCAATGACTTCGTCCGCGTGGTACGAGGCAAGCGGCACCTCGGCCGTGCCGATGAGGTACAAATCATCCTCGTCCGCGTTGACCTTGTAGATTTCATTCTTGTCCGCCGGGAAAAATCCGGTGCCGAACATGGCGGCCTCGCGCACGAGCATGGGGGGCAGTATGGGCGTGAATCCTTTGGCCCGCATGAAGTGAGCGCTGTACTGGATAAGCGCAAACTCAAGCATGACCAGATCGTTTTTCAAGTACCAGAACCGGGCGCCGGACACTTTGGACGCTCCCAATTCCGCGTGGTCGCGCACTTTAAAATCAAACGTTGGTTTTTCGCCCCATGTTTTGACTTCCTGGTTGCCGGTTTCATCTGTGCCGACTGGAACAGACTCGTGCGTGATGTTCGGAAGCTGGATCAAGAGCTCGCGCAATGATGATTCAACAGGTGCGAGCTTCTGCTCCAAAATTTTCACGGCATCGCCGAGCGCCTTTAACTTCTTGATTTCTCCGGGCGAGGGTTTTGACTTGGAGCCTGCTTTGAGCGCGGCGCGCTTCTCGTCAATCTCGGTGATAATGCTGCGCCGCTCGGCGTCCAATTTCAAAATTTCATCCACTGATGCGGCGCATTTGCGGATTTTGTTGTTTGCTTTGACTTTGTCCGGGTGCTCCCGGATAAATTGCATGTCCAGCATACTATATATTTGAAACCAGCTCTGTTTCTTTTGCGCCGCGCTTTTTGGCTTCAATCTTGCCTTTGGTCTTGGGGCTTATGACGAGCCGGGTTGGAATGCCGATTAAATCCGCATCTGCGAACTTTTCCGCGTTGGACGCTTCACGCCTATCATCCCATAACACTTCTTTTCCGCCCGCGGCCAGCGACTCGTACACTTTTTCGGACTGCTGGTATACTGCATCATCATCGCCCAAGCTAACCAGGTGATAAGCAAAAGGCGCAACTTCCTCGGGCCAGATGATGCCATGCTCGTCATGGTGCACTTCCACGATCGCGCCCATTAAACGGGAGATGCCGATGCCATAGCAGCCGATGATGACCTCTTTTGATTTCCCGCTTTCATCCGTAAACTTGAGGCCGAAATCTTTGGAAAACTTGGTTCCCAAATCAAAGATATTTCCGACTTCAATAGTCTTGAGCTCTTTGACGGGTGTGCCGCAGTCAGGGCACGCCACCCCCCCTTTCTTCCCCCCCTTACCAAGGGGGGGATTGAGGGGTGGTAGATTTGCGATTTCCTTATTTTGCGCAAACCCGCAATCGCACGCAAAAATCACATCTTCCCCGTTCTCGGTTGCAACCTGGAACTCGTGCGAGTACTCTTTGGTGAATGACCCGCCCGATGCCTCGGTGATGATCGCGTCCAAGCCGCAGCGCTTGAAAACTTTTGCGTACGCGCCTTTCGCCTTTTCGTAGTATAGCTTGAGATCTTCGGCAGACGCGTGGAAGCTGTACAAATCTTTCATCAAAAATTCGCGGCCGCGCAGCAACCCGGCTTTGGCGCGCAGCTCATCCCTGAACTTGGTCTGAATCTGGTACCAGGCCCGCGGCAAATCGCGGTAGGAATTAATGTGCTTTTTGGCCAAAGGCACAATCACCTCTTCGTGGGTCGGGCCCAGGGCGTACTCGGATCCCGCGCGCGAGGGAACTTTGAACAGCACGTCCATGCTGTCCCATCGCCCGGTCTTCTGCCAGTTCTCTTTGGGGTGCAGGGCGGGCAGGGAAACTTCCTGCCCGTTGATTGCATCCATCTCCTCGCGCACAATAGCGCTGATATTTTCCAGAACCCGGACGCCTAATGGCAGGTATGAATACACGCCCGCCATCAACTGGTCAACAAACCCGGCGCGCACTAAAAAATTGTGGTTTGCGCTCTGCGCGCTCCCCTCGCCGGTTTTGCTTGTTTTGCTGAAGAGAAGCGACTGCCGCATATAGGGATATTCTACCACGCACGCTCTAAAAATCAATCAATGCCTAACAAATCCCGGATCCCTCTGTGCGCCGCCATGTCGCGGTACCCCATTTCGTAGGTTTCCAACATGCTCTTTTTGGTGCGCTGAAGCGTGGACACCGGAATCCCGCTTACAGGCGCAAGCCGCTCTATGCGGACCCCCTTGGGAGCTTCGTAGTGCACGAGACGCGGCCGGGCGGAGCCGGAGCCACGCTCCCATGGCAAGGCTCGCCTCCAGGCGGGGAACGGAATTGTTGATGGCAATGATGCGCTCGGCGCCGCGGCGCACAGCCTCGCGGATGTGCGCGCGCAGATCAGCGGAGAGTTCGGAATCGCAGTACCTTCCCCCGTCCACGGCAATGAGCTTCCCGAACGCAATGGGCATGGCCTTGCTCGCGCGCAAGAGCTCAAAAATTTCTTCTTCATCCTCCCGTTCTTTATCCGAAAAGTACACGATCCCGCCGGTGTCCGCGTTCGTGGCCGCAATCAAGAGCTCGGAGGGCGAAGTTTTGACCTTGCGCAGGACAAGCGGATTGTCCTGCTTCATGATCACGTCAATCAAATAGTCCACGTCAATGATTTTCCACAGGCGCAGGCGGTTGATGAACTTGCGCGCGGCGAGCGCCTCGGTCCACACGCGCGTGATGGCATCGTACTGCTTGGCCGCATAGTACGCGAACGTCCCGGTTGAGCCGGAACCCGCAATCAAAAAATCCGGCTCCTTGAATCCGTATTCGCGCGCCAGGGCAACCATGGCGCCTGCCGCGTAGCCGCAGGACATGCCGCCCCCGCTCGCCACCACCGCAATCTTTCCGTTCCCTTTCTGTTGTACCGGCATAATCCAAAAAAACGCGCACACGCGTAAAGCGCCCAACATTAAATGATTAAATGGGACACCATGTCCACGAGCCGGTTCGCATACCCCCACTCGTTGTCGTACCACGCGAGCACCTTGAGCAAGTTGCCGGAAACGACGCGCGTATATTCCAAGTCTACGATTGCGGAGTGCGGGTTGCCGATGATGTCCGAAGAAACCAGAGGCTCGTCAGACGCCTCAACAATGTTCTTGTAGGGATACGCTTTGGCCTTTTCTCGGAAGAGCGCGTTGACCTCCTCTTTGGTCGTGTCTTTCTTGAGCAGGAACGTAAAATCCGAAATTGAGCCATTGATGGTGGGCACGCGCAGGGCAATGGCGTCAAACTTGCCTTTGAGGCCGGGAATGGTTTTGGCGGTGGCGATTGCCGCGCCCGTTGACGTGGGAATGATGTTGTGGCTCGCGGCGCGGGCCCTGCGGAAGTCCTTGCTCGGCCCATCCACCAGGTTCTGGGTTGAGGTATAGGAATGGATGGTGGTGATCATCCCTTTTTCTATTCCGTATGCGTCATCAATGATCTTGGCGACCGGACTCGCGGAGTTCGTGGTGCAGGACGCGTTGGAGACAATGGCGTCCTTGACCCCGTCCAGGGTGTTTACGCTGATGATGCGGGTGCTCGTTTCCTCGTCTTTGGCCGGAGCCGAGATGATGACGCGCTTGGCCCCTGCCTTGAGGTGGGCTTTGGCTTTCTCGGTGGTCGTAAAAAATCCGGTTGATTCAATCACCACGTCAACCTTGAGCTCTTTCCAGGGCAGATTCCCCGGGTCTTTCTGCGCGAACACCGGAACCGCAACATCGCCAATCTTGAGGCTTCCCCGGCAATCGCCTGATTTGACTGGCTTATCCTGGCTCGCGCTCACCTCTTTTTTGTACCTGCCGTAGACTGTGTCGTACTTCAAGAGGTATGCAAGCATCTCTGGATCAACCAAATCATTCACCGCTACCAGTTCCAGGTCCTTTTTCTCCAACGCGATTTTTGCGGCTGCGCGGCCGATCCTGCCGAAGCCGTTGATGGCGACCCGGCGTTTTGGTTTTGTTTTTTCGTGCTCCATGGCGCTAGTATACCACTTTTTGGGCTACGTGACGAGAGTGCCGATGGCTTCGCCGGAAAGAATCCTGGCAAGCGCCCCGGGCTTGTACTTGAATACAACGACCGGCAGCTTGTTATCCATGCACAGGCTGAAGGCGGTTGAATCCATGACTCGCAACCGCTTGGTGAGCGCGGTGCGGAAACTCACTTGTTTGAGTTTTTTTGATTTTGATCCGTTGCGGCGCGGATCTCCGGTGTACACCCCATCCACGGACGTGGTTGCCTTGAGCAGGACAGCGGCGCCCACCTCCAGCGCGCGCAGGGCAGCTGCCGTGTCCGTGGTAAAGTACGGGTTTCCGGTGCCTGCCGCAAAAATGACGATCTTGCCATCGGTGAGATGGCTGCGGGCCTGGCGGCGGATGTAGTCCTCGGCAACCTCTTTCATGGAAATCGCGGAAAGCACGCGGCAGTGCGCTCCTGCCTGCTCCAGTTCGGCCTGTAATGCAATGGCGTTCATGATAGTGGCGGTCATGCCCATGTAGTCAGCCGTGGCGCGGTCAATGGAATCCTTGGGGACAGTGCGGCCGCGGAAGATGTTTCCTCCGCCAATGACCACCGCAAGTTCGCATCCGCGCTTCGCAAGCTCCGCAAGATCGCGCGCCACCACGCGCGCGGCATTGAAATCAATGCCGAACTTCTGCTCACCGGCGAGCAGTTCTCCGGAGAGCTTGAGTAGGATGCGCTGATATTTTGGTTTCTTCATAAGAGTGCGCCTTTAACGTAGTGCGCCTTCCAAAAAGCCCTGCGGGAGTGTGCCGCAGGGCAGGAGGCTATATTTCCATTCGGGAAAATCCGGCAATCTCAATCTTCTCGCCGATTTTTGCGGTGGCCGCTTCCACGAGATCCTGGATAGTCTTTGAGCTGTCCTTGATGAACGCCTGGGAGAGCAGGATGCGCTCCGCGCCGACTTCCTCGCCCTCGGGCACCTCGTCCGAACGTACGTACCAGGGGTCGCTTGCGGCAACGTGCATGGCAAGGTCGTGCGCGAGCTCCCGGAAATCCGAGTTGCGCGCCACAAAATCCGTCTCGCAGGCAAGCTTGACCAGGGCCGCGATCTTCCCGTTCTGGTGCACGTAGGAGCCGATCCAGCCCTCGCCCGCAACGCGCCCGGCGCGCTTTTCAACCATTGCCTTGCCCTTATCCGCGAGCTCTTTCTTCGCGGCTTCTTCATCGCCCCCCGCGGCTTCCAGGGCCTCTTTGATGTCCATGATGCCGGCGCCGGTTTGGTTCCTGATTTTTTGGATGAGATCTTTCATGGGATTATTCTGCTTTAACGTTCTCTTTTCCCGCAAGCACGGCATCGGCGATGGTTGCGGTGATGAGCTCAATGGATTTGAGCGAGTCGTCGTTTGCTGGGATGGGGTGCGAAATTTTTGAGGGATCAACGTTTGAGTCGGACAGGGCAATGACCGGAACCTTGAGCTTGCGCGCTTCCGCGAGCGCGGTCTTATCATACTTGGGGTCTACGATGAACACGGCCCCGGGCACGCCGCTCGTAAGCGAGCGGATGCCGCCGATGTCTTGGTTCAGTTTATCATACTCCTGGGTAAATTCCAGCTGCTCGTACTTGGTATACTTGGAAAGCCGGCCCGATGCCTTGTCGTCTTCAAACCGCTTCATGCGCTTTTGCATGTTGGAGATGGCTGCCCAGTTGGTGAGCATGCCGCCGATCCATCGGTTTACGACGTACGGGCTCGCACAGCGTTCGGCCTGCGCTTTGGCGATTTTGCGCGCAATGGGTTTTACGCCCACGAACAGCACGGGCTTGCCCTCGCGTGAGAGCTTGGCGACAAACTCCGCGGCTTCCGCGAGCTTCTCGCGGGTCTTGGCAACGTCAATCACGTGGATTTCGCCGCGCTTGCCAAACAAAAACGGCTTGGCCTTGGGGTGCCAGCGCGCGGTGGTGTGGCCGTAGTGCGACCCTGCCGCAAGCAGGGCGTCCAGGGACGGGATGGTAACTTGGTCTGACATATATATGCTCCTTTTAGCCCGCCTCATTCCGCCTCTTCGGCGGACAGGCGGCGGGTGAACTTCTACCGCGCGTCACGGGCGTGTTGGCCCTTATGCGTATTTTGACGCACCAGGGAGGAAAACGCGCCTCTTCGCGGTATGATTAGTGATAGGCAATACTATAGCACAGGGCGGGAAAGGATGCAAGCGTCATACAAAAAAAGTCCCCGCCGAGTGGATAGCCCACCCGACGGGGAAATGTTGAGTGCTGCGGTCAGTTGCCGCAACACCAGTTGTAGAGATTCTGCGCAGTACGGAGCCACGGAGAAGCCTCCAACTTCTCCTTGAGCTCTGGCGGAATGTACTGCCAGTTGTACAGACGCGGCACGCGCTCCGGGTGCGGCATCATGGCAACATGCCTTCCGGACTCGTCGCACAGGGCGGTCCAGCCTCTGTGCGATCCATTGGGATTATACGGATACTGCTCTGTGGCATGCCCGTCCGGCGTCACATAGGACATGGCGACCTGTTGCTGCCTCCACAGCTGCTCACCGACCGCCGAGCTCGGCAGCCAGAGCCTGCCCTCGCCGTGCGCCGAAGGAATGCCCAGCACCGAATCCTCCATGCCACGGAACATGATCGCCCGGCTGTTGAGTATGCGCACCTGGGACCAGCGTGACTCAAAGGCTTCCGATGTATTGCGGATGAAGAGCGGCTGGGTCTCGGGATCCGGGGACATAGTGCCGAACGGCACCCAGCCCAGGGCAGCCATGACCTGGCAGCCATTGCACACCCCGAGCGAGAACATATCCTCCGATTCAAGGAATGCGGCAAACAGATCGTGCAGACGGGTATTGCGCTGGATGCGCAGTGCCCATCCGCGCCCGGCGCCGAAGACGTCCGAATCCGCGAAACCACCCGGAAACACGACTCCGTGGAATCCGTCCAGCGTCGCCACGCGGCCTTGAGCCAGATCAGACATGGCCACATCCACTGCCTCAAATCCCGCAAGGTGGAAGTACGCGGCCATTTCCAACTGGCCGTTGGTGCCTGTGGTCCGAAGAATGGCAACTTGGGGCTTCTCTGCCGCCCCAAGCACCGCCGGAGCGGTTGGCTTGGGCTCAAACCCAACCAAATAGCGCGGCACCGTCCAGCAGTCCGGATTCCGGTATTCCTCTTCCGCACAGTCTGGATTGACGTTCAACTCGTTCATGTGGAAACTGGTCTCCTCCCAAAGTTTCCGCAGTTTGTCCAACGACATCAGGAAGAGCGGCCGCCTCTCTTGGGTAATGACCACGTCCAAAAACTCTGTGGAGGCCGCAACCGTACTATGTGCAACCCCAAGACGTGCGAGAATTTCAAGCGCGCGGTTGAGGCGCTCATTCCGAACCTCGACTACACCACCCGCTTCCTCGGCAAACAGGAACGGGATTGGGTCAACATCACCTGGAATAGCCACATCCAGGCCAATCCCGCCCGCCAAAGCCATCTCTACCAGTGTCGTAAACAGCCCGCCGTCGCTGCGATCGTGCCAGCTTTCGGCGATCCCTACGCGGACCAGCTCTTGCACCGCGCAGAACAAGGCACGGAGGGGTTCGGCGTCAACGTCCGGACATTCGTCCCCAAGCTGGTTGTACACCTGCGCCAGCACAGACCCGCCCAAGCGGTGCGCGTCCAGATCAAGCCCCAAGAGCAGTAGTGTGCTGCCGGATCGGAGTTTGAGATCCGGTGTTACCACGCACGCGACATCCGGAACCGGCGCATACAGAGTTGCCACAAATGTATGCGGCGACTTTACCGTACGCCCCTTGGCATCTTTGGCGCGCATGGACATGGAGTCCTTGCCGCCGTCTTCTACAATGCCGAGCGCTGTGAGGAATTGCCGCACACCGCCGTCCAGGGCGCGATACAGGCGCACCATGTCCCCGTCCGTGGTGCCGGGCCACATCACATTGCCCTGCATCTTGATGTCCTCAAACCGCGAAACCGCGACCCCGGCTATATTGAGCAGGGCCTCGGCAATTGCCATGCGTACGCCTGCGGGGGAATTGAGCATGGTCTTCGTCGGCTGTTCGCCGATGCTGGATGCAATGCCTACCCTGTCGAAAAAGCTCAAGGCGGAAACCGCGCAGTCGCCAATCGGAAGCTGGTACGGGCCAATAGCCTGCTGCAGCACGACCCTGCCTCCGACACTGCGGTCCACGCGATGCACCTGGAAACCCTTGGAACCAACCGCAGGCAGCCGGAGCACGCGTTCCGCGGCCTGCTGAATGGTCAACATCTCGGGCAGAACCAGCGGAGAACCGAGTGAACGGGGTGTTGTATCCTCAATCACCCACTGCGGCAATCCGGAGAGTACTTCTTTGATGGGCAGATCAACCGGCGTGGTGTTGTCGCTGGAATCCTCCACCACAATCCTGCCGTCTCCGGTTACCTCGCCCAAGATCTCAACCGGGCATTCTTCCCGCTCGCAGATCGCGCAGAACTCGTCCAAACGGTCCTCCCAAATGAGGATGCCGTACCGCTCCTGGTACTCGGCCCCCCAAATGACGAGCACAGAAAGAGAGGCATCTCCCAGCCGTATCTTGCGGATGTTAATGCGCCCGCCTGCTTGCTCAACCAGTTCGGTGTTCACATTTGCCGGTCCCGCTGCCCCCTGGTCATGAATAGAAGCAATGGGATTGCGGTCGCCCAGGGCAACGCACGTCTCAATGGCCGCGCGCGTCACCAGGCCCATCATGGCATCGCCCCGCTGTACGGAGCTGAATGCCACATCGCGAGAGAGCTCGCCCCCGCCCTGGCTTGATGCGGTTCCGCCGCCAAAGCCAATGCGGTACGCAGGCCCGCCGATCTGGATGATCTTCATGCCGCGCTCCGCGCGCTGCTTATCCACATGGATGTCGTTCATCTGGCCCACGTTGCCGGCCAGCATCAGGGTTTTTCCGTAGCCCCAGCGCTGGCCCCCGAGGTCAAGCTGCACGGTGCGCGTAAACCCATAGAGTACCGGAATCCCGGTCCTGTTGCCATAGTCCCATGTTCCTGCCGGGGCCTCGCGCATGATCTGCAGAGCCTGCGCAGCTCCGGCAATGGGAGCGGCTCCCGGATTTTCCCAGGGCAGTGTATGCCCCGGAATGCACAGGTCTTGCGTGCTGAACCCTGCTGACGAGAACAGAATTAAGCCGCCTCTGCCCACGGCAAATCCGTCTCTATAGCAGCCCCCGATGCCTGTTGCGGCACCGGGGTATGGGCAGAACATGGTGGGATGGTTGTGGGTCTCCACGGTACAGGTGCCGTTCGCGTACACGTGAACAGTCGCATAGTGCGAGGGATGCCCGGGCCGGGCCGGCACGAACCAGGTGACCTCGCCAATCACAATGGCGCTGGCGTTGTCCTTGAATCCGATCCTGCTTGAGCCCGGCTTGAGCCGGTATGGCTCGCGCACCAGGCCCATAAGGGTGTAGGGCATCTCCTGGCCGTCCAGTATGACCTTCGCGCCCCACCTGCGGTGCCGCGAGTGGTCGCTTGCAAGCTGCGCGATCTGGAAGAGCTCTACGTCCGTGGGATTCCGCTTGAGGGTGCGCCTGAAGAGTTCGCACACATGCTGAAGGTCTCGGGCATCCATGCCCAGCCCCAGCTTGGTGCTCACGCGCTCAATGGCTGCTACCCCTTCCGATAGCACTGGGACAACCTGCACGGGCTCGGGTGCGGCGCCGGACTCAAGCGCAGTGATGTAGTCCGGGTAGATGCACTCGGTCATGCGGTCAAAGCGCGCGGCCAGAAACTCCTGCGGATCACAGTCCTGCGGCGCGCGGTAGCGGCGGAAGCATTCCACGCGGAATACTTCGCCATATCCGCACTCCCGCAGAGCGCTGACCCTGCTTGAACTCAAAGCGGTCTGGAACATGGGCTTGGGGCCCACCATGCCGACCCGCTCCCCGGGCTTGAACACACTCTCCGGGTGCACGCAGTGGCCCGGAAGCTCCTGAAGAAATTCTTCCAGGCCCAGCAGGCGCCGGACATCCAGCCCAGCCGTGGCGATGCCGATGCAGAAGCACTCTTCAAAGTCCGGAACTCCGGACATCGTGCGGAACAGCCGAACAATGGAACTCATGGGATACCTCCTTGGAGGTGTGGAGTTTCAGTGCGATGCTGTGTTGAAGCCAATAAAAATAGACCTGTCAAAGAGCAGATCCTCCCGCCCTCATATAACCACAATTCAGGGCAATAAATCAAGCTGTTGAACTTGACAGCAACACTGTGCCGCACGTATAATACAGATACGCTATGCCCGGACAGGAAAAAATTAACGAAACGTTTTCGGAAATAAACCGCGACATTGCGCAAATACTGTTTGCCGTTTTCGTTATTCAACCACTGGTGACCGAAGAAATACGGTATGATCTCGCGCTCTTCGGTCTTTTCGGCTCAATCGGGTTCTGGGCGTGGAGCATGCAAGTTATCAAAAAAATATATGTCAGAAACTAACATAGACCCATTCATACTTACCTACGTACTGGCGGCATTGGTAGGACTCATAGTAAACCTCATAGGTTGGTATACGGTAAAAAGCATGAAAAAATGACTGTATGATCAATAACACGACATTAACCATCGCATTTTTCGTACTCATGGGCCTCAACTGGCTCGTGGTCTGGCTCATGACGAGAGATTCCGGCCCCGAAAAAAAAGAGAGCCCGCACCGTATTGAGTGATGCGGGCCCCGTGATGCGCGAAACGCGCGCGCCGATCGGTCAGGCCGACCGCCAGCACTCCACCATGTCCGGCGCCAGTTCTTCCGCCGCGCGCTGGATCGGAATCGCGGGCGCCGCAGGATCGTCAGGGCCGGAAAGCATGAGCCCCGGAAGGCGCTCTCCGAGGCTCGGCCGGACGCGAAAGCCGCTGCTGTTCGTTCTCCAGGGGGAGCGCCTACAAAGGTATAGCAACTGGCTGACATACGCGACCACCAGCCGCATCCCGGATATAGTCACCACCTCAAACTCCAGACGCTCACGGGCTTTCTTGGGGTTCACCGCGCCCATGCGCGCTAACGCGTCTCGGAATGCCACACAGACGTCCTCCACAGTATAGACCGGGGTTTCGGGAAGATCAGCAAGCCTGAACTCCTCATTGTGCTCCCAGACATCCCGTGGCGGCCAACGGAACTTGAGCGTTCGGATGGCTTCTTTCGGATGCTTCTCAAACTCCTCAACCGTCACATCGCGCAATGTATCGCTCTGCGTGGTCATACCGCCATCCTCCTTGGTTGTGCGGCGTGGCGTGCGAAAAACTCTGATTGGCCTTGTTGGCCTTGTTGAATGAGCGAAAATCGAAAAGGCCCTCCGAGTGGAGGGTCTCTTTGGCTGCCAACTATGGCATCAACCTAAAGACTTCCACTCGGAGAGCGGCCGATAATAATTGCGATAGCAATGATTCGGCTGGAAGTCATATCCACAGTGTATCATACCCAAAAAATTTGTCAAAAAGAAAGCAGCCACCTCGCTGGATGGATAGTAACTATTGACAAAATGCTGCAGGGGTGTATAATGTAATTACAATTTGGGATTTCCCACTGATCCCCGCCCCGCAAAGGCGGGGTGACTATTTTTAAGAGCCATAAAATTCTAGGAATCTGGCTCTTGTTTTATTAAAATCATTATCATCAAGCGTGCCAATCCTGTTGGTTAGGCGTTTTTTATCGAGCACCCGCGCTTGATTTAGCATAGCCCAATTCTTTTTGCCGTGCATAGTAATTTCTACATACCAACTACCTTGTTTTTCTTGAGTGGTCAAAGGCAAGCCCAAAAAAGAATTACTCGTGAATTTTCTAAACACCAAAACCGGCCTCGTGAATTTTAGGCCCTTACCAAAAATTTCCTCCCCGAGGTTCATGCCCAAACTGCACCACCAAATATCGCCCTGCTTGAAAACCACTTGGCTTTGTCTGCCCCACAAAGCAATTTTTAGAGCGCACCACTCTTGAATGGATTTTATAAAATCAAGCATGTATTTATTTTACATAGATCAGGGCAAGGCGGGTGATGCTGACCCCGGCCTGCGCGTAGGTCAAACCTTGCACTGCCATCCTGTGGCTCCCTTCTTCTCAAAAAAAGCAGCCATCGTCCGTGATGGCTGCTGCCTCCGTTACTGAATGAACCGATGCTGGATGAGCCGCATGCCGCAGGCTCAAAGGGAAAAGCCGTGGTGCGCGATTCCCTGCAGGAGCAGCTTGTGGTTCCCTGACTCCGGGAAGCTATCATGCACATAGTTGACCTTGAAGGTGAGGCCTTGGTCCGGGAAAAAGGCGCACCCGAGCGCCAGCCGCTCTCCGTACCGCAGCTCCTCAAACCTGGCCATAAGCCGGATGCCTCCGCCTTGTTCGGGTGTCCGATGCCGGATGTCGCGCTCCGCGAGCGCGTACCACTGGCTTAAGCGCTCCACGCGCAAGAGCTCAAACGCGTACAAGCCCCGCTCGGATTCCCGCGTAAGCTCCACGGCCCAGGGATTGCGATCCCGCGTGGTCCAGCGGTAACTCGCGCCCGCAACAACGCCATGGAAAAGCGGCCGCCTCACCTGGAAGTATGCGTGCCGGTGCGTATTGCCGGCCTCTCCTGCATATCCACCGGTGCGGTCGCCAAAGAAAAAACCGAACGTGCCGGCAACTGAACCAATCGGCACAAAGTCCAGCCGTGCGCCCGCATCACGGGCAACAAGTGAGTCAGCCATGCCCGCGTACCGGACCGGACCGACCTGGAACGGGTTCAGCGTAGACCACTCTCGCCCGAACGGCGGAATAAAGTACCCGCCCGCAATCTCCGAAAGCCAGGGCGCGAGCCAGCGTGTCTTCTGTTTGGGCTTCCAGTGGAAGCGGCAGTCATGCACACGCACGGCCTTATCGCGGTCTTTCACCGCGAACACGACCACCAGATGCGCCCGCTTGTTGATCCGCGAATCAAGGATTGTCCAGGCGGCGAGCGGCTGAAGATCTCCGAACTCGCTCTCTTCCCCGTATGTGTCCTCATTCACGTAGGAGCCGAACAAGCTCACGGACATGGGTGGAGCTGCGGCGCGGGCTGCGGAAACAGACATCACAAACGCTAGGGCTATGGCGAACATCTGCACAGCGCACCTCGCTTTCTATTTGGAATCATGCTGTTAAAAGATCGCAACCTCTCCTCATGGCTGGCTCAACATCATACCAACATTTCCAGCCGCATGTAAAGCCGAAGCCCGGGGCTTGCATTATTCCCGCGTTTCTGGTACACTACTCTGGTATGAAAAAGGACGTGCACCCAACCTACTACTCGGACGCGAAAGTTGCCTGCGCATGCGGCGCGAGCTTTAGCGTGGGCGCGACCCAGAAAGACATCCACACGGAAATCTGCTCCAACTGCCACCCATTTTATACCGGCAAGCAGAATTTGATTGATACGGCAGGCCGGGTGGAGCGCTTCCATGCCATGGTCAAAAAAACCGAGGGCATCAAAACCCGCGGCAGAAAGAAAAAGGGTGATGAGAAAGCCGCGGCAGCTCCGCTTGACAACCGGAAAAAACTGGAACAGATCAAAGCACATCTGGACGCAAAGTAACAAACTCACAAAGACCGCCTCGCTTTTTGATGGGCGGTTTTTGCATGCATATGATTGATCAAATCAGCCAACTCAAAGCGCGCTTTAAAGAGCTGGAGCAAAAACTCCAGTCTGCTGGCGTGGCTTCTGATCCGCGGGCATTGAAATCCCTGTCACAGGAGTATGCAGGCCTCAAGGAAAAAGTGGGGCTCGGCGAACGGTACGAGCGCGTGATGCAATCCCTGGAAGAAGCAACAGCCGCAAAAAAAGAATCGCAAGACCCGGACATGATTAAGCTCGCGGACGAAGAAATCGCGCACTTAGCCAAAGAGCGCGATGAATTAGAGAGCGCGCTCCAGGCCGCGCTCCTGCCGCAGGACCCGAACGATTCCAAGAATATCATCTGCGAAATCCGGGCAGCCGCAGGCGGCGACGAGTCTGCGCTGTTTGCCGCAGAGCTCTTCCGCATGTACGGCCGCTTTGCCGAGGGAGAGGGCTGGAAGACGAGCGTCATCTCGGAGAGCAGGATCGGCATCGGCGGATTTAAGGAAGTGATTTTTGAAATCAAGGGCAGTGGCGCGTACTCAAAACTGAAGTACGAGTCCGGCGTGCACCGCGTGCAAAGAGTGCCGGAAACGGAAAAGAGCGGCCGGGTCCACACTTCCACGGCCACGGTGGCGGTCTTGCCGGAAGCGGACGAGATTGACATTGAAATTGATCCGGCGGAAATAAAAATGGAGGTGACCACGGCCCGCGGCCACGGCGGCCAGTCGGTTAACACCACGTATTCGGCGGTGCGGCTTTTGCATATTCCCACCGGCATTACGGTTTCCTGCCAGGATGAACGCTCGCAAACCCAGAACCGCGAAAAAGGCATGATGATTCTGCGCTCGCGCGTGGCGGCGCACTATGAGGCCGAGCGCGCGGCCGCCGAGCGGAGCGCGCGGACGCTGCAGATCGGTTCGGGCGACCGCAGTGAAAAGGTGCGCACCTACAACTTTCCGCAGGACCGCATCACAGACCACCGCATCAAGCAGAGCTGGCACGGCATTGCCGCGATTCTGGACGGCAAGCTGGACGGCATCGTGGAAGCCCTGCAGAGCGAGGACGCCAAAAAGAAGCTGGCGCAATGATGATCCGGGAAGCGCTCTTGGGCGCGCGCCAAAAATTGATGCACCTGGAAGCCCCGGGACTGGACAGCGAGGTGCTCTTGGCGCACGTGCTTGCAAAACCGCGCGAGCACGCGCTTTTGCATCCCGAAGAAGTTTTGGATGATGAACAAGCGGGTGAATTTGGCGCGCTCATCGCGCGCCGTGCCAACCATGAGCCCGTCGCCTACTTGGTGCGCCGCAAGGAATTCTATGGCCGCAATTTTTACGTGGACCAGCGCGTGCACATCCCCCGTCC
The DNA here is from genome assembly GCA_016181765.1 of Parcubacteria group bacterium. Taxonomy (NCBI): domain Bacteria; species Parcubacteria group bacterium. The sequence continues at coordinate 191,251 of JACOYR010000004.1, forward strand.
CGCAACCGAGGATTTGGTTGATGCGGTGAAGCGCGAACTGCCGCCGGACTTTGGCGGCACTATTGCGGACATTGGGACTGGCTCGGGCTGCATTGCCGTGACATTGGCGCTTGAATTTCCGGCCGCGCGCGTTTTTGTAACTGACATGAACGAAGATGCGCTTGCGGTGGCGCGGCAGAACGCAGAGCACCACGCCCGCATTGAAGCGACCCCGCCGCTTGGGGCGTCCCTGCCGCTTATGGAACGCATCACTTTTTTGCACGGCTCATTGGGCGAGCCATTAACAACGCCGGTTGACGTGCTCGTTGCAAACCTGCCTTATGGCTGGCAAGATGGGTGGACTCGTGATGCGGAAGTGCTTTTCCAGCCTGACACATCATACCTGTCAGGCAATGACGGGCTCCGCGATATCAGCAAACTCATCCAACAACTCCCGCGCCTGTTGACGAAAAACGGCCGCGCGTACCTTGAGTTTGACCCGCGCCAAACCGCGGCAATCAAAAAACTCGCAGGCCGCGCCGGGTACGCGGCTACCATCACCAGGGATATGGCAGGATTTGAGCGCATAGTGAGGCTCGCCGCATCTTGACAAAACAGAAAAACAGGCGCTTACTGCAGGTGAGCGCTGTTGTTTGCAAGAAAGGCGGTCCCTATGGACACCATTGAGTGCCGGTCGCGCCCGCAGTGCGGATGTACGGGGCCCGAGTGCTTGGATGACCAGATCAAGCGCGTCCAGACCCTGCGGGCGGAAATGGCGGACAAGGACATGTGGCAGAGCCACTTGCTCGTAATCATCCTCTACTTTGAGGAGGACAGATCCATCTTTGAGGAGGACAGATCCATCCTCTTCACGTTCACGAGCCTTACGACATTCACACCCACGATTCGGGGTGCGGTCTGGATTGTCGGAACAGCCAAGGAGCACCCTCCGAACACGAAGCAAGGGTACTACGGCATCACCAAGATCATCTCGGAAATCGTGCCGCGGGAAACACGGCAGATATACGACAACTAGGGGGAGGGGGAATGCACACCATTCACGAAACGGCGCTCAATGCCCTGCGGAGAACTACTTCGCAGGGCTCAATTTTTGCGCGCGGCCTACTCGTAGGTCACTGCTCGCTCGCCCGGCACCACCTCAACCCAGGTCTGGCCCGTTGCGAGCACAATGGGCTCGCCCTCCGCATCAAGCCACTCGGTCTGGCTATCGGCCGTGTCTTTGCGCCACGAACCTTTGATAATATACCCGCGCTGGAACAGGAGCATATCCCCTTTTCCTTCCATGTCAATGGAAATGCGGCCCTCCCCGCTCGGGTAGTACCCTTCCTCGGGTACGCGCTGGATAATGACGTTCGCCGCGGCAATCTGTGAACCAGTCGCGCTGTCGCGGTGCGCCGCGCCATTCAGGAAGCGGCTGTACCGCTCAAAGCCCGGGTCATACTCGTACGAGGCATCAAACTCCGTGCTCTCGGAAAAATCAATGTATACGCGGGTCGCATCCACGCGCTCACCGCGCTTGGGCTCGGGTGGATCATCACTCCACTGCCATAACAATTTTTCCTGCGGCAGCCTTCCCAGGAGCTCAAAATCCGCAATGCCCAGGGCAATCAAATCTCCGGACGTAAACAAATTGTGCGGCCGCGGGATTTCCTCATCCCGCCAGAAGTACCTAATGCCCAGGCCCGAAATCTCGTTCAGGTCTATGACGTCTGACTCCTTAATGAGCGCAAGCGCTTCCGGGCTCCCGCCGCCGTGCCAGAAAAACGCGCTCCACCCAGCCGCAATTTCAACCACGTACGGCCGCGCGCTCCTCACCGGCCCGATCTTGGGATTGTTTTCGGGCGGACCCGCAAACAATCCCGCAAAGCGCGTTGACCCGCCCTCGGCGAGCACCTCATACACCACTGCTGCGTCCGAGATTCCCGAAAGGTAGGGAATCGCGTCCGGGTGGTTGTCAAACATCACCATCACCGGGTAGTCATCGTCCGCGCCGAAAGGCGCACCCTGCGGAGCCGCTGTGCCGCGGCCGCCCGCAAAATCAAACAAGCCGCCCCCGCTCCCCTTGGTGCCGCCAATGAGCTTGAAGCTAACCAGCCAAATGAGCCCGATAGCCAACAAAAAAACACCAGTGCTTGCCAGGGGGTGCTTTTTATTGCCAACGCGAACAAAAGGGTCTTTTTGTTTTTCCATGCTGCTCTGCGGTGCTGAACATTACTCTTTTTTGGGCGCGGCTTTGCCGGGCGCCGCAGCATCACCCGCCGAATCGGCGCCCGCGGCAGCTGCTTCTTCTTTCTTCTTCTCGGTGAGCACCTCGGGTTCTCCCTCTTTGATTTCGGAGGAGAGCTCGGCTTTCAGGTCTTCTTCACTGCGGGGCTCGGCGATAGCGGCAATGATTTCATCCGGGGGCAGGCTTGTCGCCACGCCCGCGGGCAAGGCCAAATCCTTGACGCGGATAACGTCTTCAAACGTCTTGAGCGAATCAATGGGAACTTCAAGGTGGCTCACTAAATCGCCGGGCAAACACTCAATGGGAAGCTCGGCATGCTGTTTGACCAGGATGCCGCCAAAATCTTTAACGGCAACGGATTCGCCCACAAACGCCAAGTGCGCCTCGGTGTGCACCTTGCGGTCCATGCGCACCTGGTACAAATCAACGTTCAAAAACTTGCCGGATACCGGGTCAGCCTGGATGTCCTGCACAATGGCCTTGACTGCTCTGTCCTCGCCCTCAAGGTGCACGTCAACGAGCCCGGTGGCGCCGCCGGCCTTGCGCAATTTGGCAACCTCGCCAACGGGTATGCTAAAATGGCGGCTCGCTATGTGGTCGCCGTACAAAACACCGGGAATTTGCAAATTATTGCGCAACGCGCGCGCGGTAGTGGTGTTTTTGGGGGTGCGCTGTTTAAGTGCGATGGCTCTCGCCATGGTATCTATCTTACTTAAAAATCTAGAAGCTCTCGGACGCCTGGGCGCTGCCGAGTGAGTTCGTACGCCTCAAGCACGTCATCACTGGACACGGGTTTTGCGTTCTTGAAGCGGAGCACGTCCTCTCCGGTCAAGTCGGTGATCAATCCCACGCTGGAAACCCCGATGCCGCCCGTCAAAATCACGGCAACAATGGAGCTTGAGCACTTTTGGCACGACACGTGGATGAGGTGCGCGCCGCTCTTCTCCTCAAGCACCTTGGCCTCGCTCGGATTATAGTGAGTGCTGCACAAGGGGCAGTACGAAATGAGGCGCAAATTTTCCAGTGATGAGGATGAGTGCTGGTAGTTGGGCTCGCGGAGCATACGATTTTTATATTCTTTGACAAACGCAGTATATCCTAAAACAGAACGCCAGTCAAGAGGACCTTTGGGACCGGGCCGAGAGCGCTGCCCCGAGCGAGGCAAAACTCACCACCAGCGAGCTGCCCCCGTAGCTCACCAGAGGGAGCGTGACCCCGGTCACCGGGAACAGGCCCATGTTCATAGCGATGTTGATGGCTGCCTGGGAAAAAAACAAAAGCAGCACGCCGAGCGCCACAAAGCTTGCGTACGCGCTTCGCTCGGACACCATGATGCGGAAAAGCCGGCCGAGCAAAAACACGTACAAGAGCATGAGGAGGGACGCGCCGAAGAACCCGAACTCCTCGGCTGTTGAAGCGAAAATGAAATCAGTCTCCTGCTCCGGCAAAAAGTCCAGCTGGCTCTGGGTGCCGAGCCCCAAGCCACGGCCGAACCATCCGCCGGACCCGATGGCAACCATAGACTGCGCCACGTTGTACCCGGCTCCCAAGGGGTCTGACTGCGGAGAAAAGAACGTGCTGATGCGCGCCTTTTGGTAGGGAGCGAGCACGAGAAACCACGCAATGCCGAGAGCTATAGCGCCGGCCAGGGCAAGGACGGCAAGCTTCTTCCGGTCCAGCCCGGTGTACAGCACCATGCCCGCGCTCACCGCGAACAGGATGAATGCGCTGCCCAGGTCCGGCTGCAAGGCAACGAGGAGCGTGGGGAGCCCCGCGACCACAAGCACGGCCGCCGCGTCCGAGAACCGCGCCAGGTCAAAGCGCAAGCGCTCAAGCGTGGCCGCCAAAAACAAAATCACCGCAAGCTTTGCGAATTCCGCGGGCTGGAACCCGATTGAGCCCGCCGTAATCCACCCGCGCACGCCGCGCGTCTCCTCGCCGAAGAGGAGCAGGCCCGCAAGAATGGCTACCGCGGCGAGGTACAGCGCCACAGAGGCGTTCCGCCAAAAATGCGCGTCCAAAAATTGGAACGCGATGAGGAGCACGCTGCCCGCGGCGAGAAAAGCGAGCTGCTTCAAAAACCGCGTGTCTTCGGGCCAGCTAAGGCTGTAGATTAAAACGAGCCCGAATGCCGAGAGCCCGAATGCGGCGGCAACGAGCCGCCCGTCAATGCGATGAAGTGCTTCGCGGACCGAAAGGCGCATATGAGTGCCCGTTAAAACGGGATGTTGCCCGCGCCGCGCAAGCGGTAGGCGCCCTCGTCAAACAGGTCAAAATCCGGATACACGGAAACCTCAAGCCCTGCCGGCAGCGGCCGCGCAAACCTGCGCTGGGCTTGTATGCGCTCCCCGGACCCGATGGTCTGGGTGGAAACCCACGCTCCGGCAGGCTCCCCGGAAAAGCGCGTTGCCACCATAAGCAGGGAGGGTGTGATGACCGTGTACGGGCTCTCGTTTGCGATGATGGCGCTGATATCGGTTGCCGTGCCGCGGGACGCAACCTCGCTCGTTTCCACGCGAATGCTCGCAAGCACCCCGGCCGGGCGCACCAGGATGCTGGGGTCCCGGACGCGCTGCCACGCGATGGTTGTGATGAGCTCTGGGCTATCCGGCACTCCGGATACTGCCTCACCCAGGCGCGCGAGAAAGGTCTGCGATTCCGGAAGCACGATCTTTTCCGAAAACCCGCTCTGGGTTCCCTCCCACTGGAATGAGTACGAAACGCGCATGATCCAGCCCGGGTTGGGATTGGAAACGAGCGCTAAAAAATCCGCGCGCCCTACGGGACCGGTGTGCGCCTCCCCGGCGCTCGGCAGGGCAAACACGCCGTCTATCACCAAGCCCTCCGGACCTTGGGCCTGGTGCAGGGCCGCAACATCAACATCCGCGCCTTTCGCCGCAAGTTCCGCGTACAAGCGTTCGTCCGAGCGCATGCCTGCCACCAGCGTGGCCGCCCCGTACAGCGTGTATGCCCAAAACAGGGCGTTGATGGACAAAAGCAGGCCGATGAGGGTTTTCGCGAGGAGCGGCTTGCGCTCCTGGTACCAAAAACCGAATTTGAGCCAGCGGCTTACTGAAGGATCTTGATACTGTTGGATGACCATACGTGTCCCCTATCATACCACATTTTTCAAAACCGGACTATTGTGCTATAATTACTAGCAAGGAAGAAATGAGAGCTTGCTCTCATTTCGACCGAGCGACGTAATTTCACGAAGTATACTAACGCCATGGTACCGCCGATCCAATCAACCCAGGACATACTCTTCTACGTACTCGCCGCAGTGGCGCTCGTGGTTGGGTTTTTCCTTGCCTGGTCCTTGTACTACCTCGCGCTTTCGCTGCGGGACGCGCGCCGCGTGACGCGGGACGTCCGGGCCCGCGTGGAGGCGCTCTGGGAATTGATTGAGCTCGCGCGCGAAAAGCTGCAGGTGGGATCAGCCGTGTTTAAGCTCGCGGCAGGCGGCATAAAAGAGCTCGCGGAGTACGTGCGGCAGTATACGGAACGCGCGGCCGCGCCAAAAAAGCGCGCAAAAAAATCCGAAAGCCGCGAGTAGCCTATGGTGACGCTCGTTGATTCTTCCCTCATCGCGGGCTACCTTGTGGTGGTGCTTGTGATAGGGTACGTAAGCGGCCGCAAGCAGACGAGCGGCGATTTTATGATTGCCGAGCGCAAGCTCGGGCTGTTCGCGTTCGTGTCCACGGTGGTTGCCTCATCAATCGGCGGCACCATTCTGGTGGTGTACTCCGCATACATCTACGAGTTCGGGGTGTCCGCGCTCGCGGGGTTTGCGGGGTTTGGCGCGGGCATGGTCGCGTTCATGATAACCGCAAAAGAGCTGCGGAAAAAAGCGCACGAGATGAACTTCCACACCATGGCTGATTTTTTCATCCACAAAATCGGGCGAGGCGCGGGCTTATTGGTGGGCGCGGTCATCAGTGTGATGATCATAAGCGCCATCCTCAAGCAGTTCATCGCGGGCACGGTCATCCTCTCGGCCGTAAGCGGCTGGGGCTACGAGCTCTCGCTCCTCATAAGCGCCGCGGTGGTGCTCGTGTATTTGGTGCTCGGCGGGTTTGCGAGCGTGGTGAAGACCGACATCTTCCAGTATCTCATCCTCATCCTGTTCATGGCCGTGATCGCAACCGGCGCGGTGACTGAATCCCATCTCTCGTTTGCGGACATCACGGCCGCCGAGGGCAGCCCCACACTCGCGCTCTCGTTTTTTGTGTACGGGTTCTTGAGCATCTGGTTTTTGAACGAAATCTGGCAGCGCATGTACGCGGCAGCAAGCGATGCCGTGGTGCGGCGCGGGCTTCTGATATCCGGCGCATTCATGCTCGCGATCGGCGTGGGCATTACGCTCATTGCGCTCTCGGTGCGCGCCACGACCCCGGGGCTTGACCCGAGCCAGACCATTGTGTACGGCATGACGAGCCTCGTGCCGCCCCAGCTCCTCGCGTTCGGCATTGTCCTGTTGTTCGCGGCCATCATGTCCACCATGGACACGTTCATTTTTATGCTCGCCACCAACATCGTCAAGGACGGGGCCGTCAACTTGCGGGGCAAGCGCCTCTCGGAGCGCGACCTGGTGCGCTGGACCCGCGCGAGCATCATCATAATCATCTTCGCGGCAACAGGCCTTGCCTACGTGTTCCGCGACATCATTGACGTGGCCCTCATCACTGTGGGGCTTGGCATGTCCGTGGTGCCCTCCATTGCTGCCTCTTTGCGCGCAAAGCCGGCCCAGGCCTCCGTGGTTGCGAGCATTGCCGCGGGACTCGCCGCCACCGCAGGGTTTGTGCTGGCGGGCGTGGTGACGCCCGAGTCTATGGTGGCAGTTGTGCTTGTGTCCGCGGCGGCGCTCGGCGCAACCGAGCTTTGGGTGCGGCAAAAAGTTGTGACATAGCGGACTGGTGGATAAAACCGTTGACATTACATATAATCTATGATATGTTTTGGTTGGTGCTTGGAGGGCCTTGGCCCTGTCACGGCTATCCAAGCTGTAGCCAAGTACCACTAGAGAACGTCGCCCAAGCGGCGTTTTTTAGTGCCCGGAAATTAATCATTCTCCGGATTGCCGCTGTGCAGGACTCTGCGGCTGTTTTCTTTATCAATCCCCCAAAAAGGAATAACGCTCCAGAAAAATTTTTCTCCTCCCAACATCTCCTTCACAATAACTTTCAACCGCACGTAATCCAAAACCGCCGTAAATTCAAAAAAAGTAACATCCTTTACCACGCGCTTCCACCTGCTGTTTGTTTTCTGCTCCTCAAACCGCCTTGTTTTCCAAATTCCTTGCACCGTCCGCGACTGGCGCAACAATTCGGGAGCATAGCGCAAAAATTTTAAACGGGGATATTGGTCTGCTCGCGCCCGCGCCTGCTGGTCGGACTTAAACTTGAGGTGCCTAAGCCCCTTGGCATTAAATGCCACATCCTCCCCAAAATACGGGCAATATATCTTGCCAATAGTTTTATAGAGCGCCTCGGCCTGCTCCCGAACATTCTCAAAATCTTCTTCGCTGAAATTAAAGACGCCCATGCTCTGTTGATTGCTCTACATTTGTTAAATTACCGCCGCCGGAATGGCTTATGATTTCAGTATACCAAAAAATCGGCTTTTGGCCGATTTGGTACCTTATTTAAAAATAGGACTTACGCGTTTGACAGAAATAGTCGTCATTCTGGAGGCTTTGTACTCAAAGCCCATAGAATCTCCGTGAAAAACGCATAGATTCTATCGCTCAAGAGTACTTTCGCTCCAGAATGACGTCAAACGCGTAAGTCCTAATAGCGTCGATTATCAAAATTAAGATACTTGCGGCCAACATAATTTACCACCTCCTCGCCCCCTCCTGAATACAGGAGGGGGAAGACGGCCGCACCCACAATCAAACCCCTATAGCTCCGTGTACTTCGCGTGCGTCCCCAGCGCCTTATCAACCGGGTACTTTTGCGCGTTCTTGGCAATCTTCTCGCGCGCCGCCGCGATCACATCAATCCCCAAGTCATGACTTAATAAAATCACCCAGTTGAACACGTCCGCGAGCTCCTCGGCGACATCATCCTTGTGCGCGGCAATGTACTCCTCTATCTCCGCGGCACTCTTCCACTGGAAGTGCTCCAACACCTCTGCGGCTTCCAGCACCAAGGACAACGCCAGGTCCTTGGGGTTGTGGAATTGCTCCCAGTTCCGCTCTTTGCGGAACGAGAGCAGGGCATCTAAAATGGGCTTGAAATCGGACATAGACGCACAACCAGCAATCTGATAAGATACACGGGCATTATAGCAAAGGAGCTTGGCTCCCCTGCTTTGGCGCTCACGGACCACGGGGTGCTCTACGGGGCTATTGAGTTCTACGAGAAAGCGCGCAAGGCCGGCATCAAGCCCATCATCGGCATGGAGGGGTACCTGGCCCCCAACTCAAGGCGCGACCGCAGGCAGGGCGAAAAGCCGTACCACCAAATTCTCTACGCGAAAAATTTAACCGGCTACAAAAATTTGCTCAAGCTCTCAAGCCGGGCGCATTTGGAAGGCTTCTACTACAAGCCGCGGTTTGATAAGGAGCTGCTCGCCGAGTACGCGGAAGGGCTCATCGCCACCTCAAGCTGTCTGCAGGGAGAAATTCCACAGATGATCCTCGCGGGCAAGGTGGACCGGGCGCTTGGGCTCATCAAAGAGTACCAGTCCTTGTTCGGGGTGCGCAATTTCTATCTGGAAGTCCAGCCCCACCCCGAAATTCCGGAGCAGACGAGCGTCAACCTTACCCTGCTTGAGCTCGCGAAAGAGTACGCCATACCGACCATCGCGACCAATGACTCGCACTACGTCAAAAAGGCTGATGCCGAAGCCCAGGACATTCTGGTGTGCGTGCAGACCGGCAAAACCGTGCAAGAAGAAAACCGCCTCAAGATGACGAACGTGGACCTTTCCATGAAGAGCGTTGATGAGATGGCCGCGGAGTTTCCGGACAACCCGGAGGTGATTGAAGAGACGGGCCGGCTCGCGGAACAGTGCAACCTGGAGCTTGAGCTGGACCGCTTCCATTTCCCCAGGTTTGACCCGCCCGAGGGCCTGTCCGCGGATGAGTACCTCCAGCAACTCACGCGGGCGGGCCTCGCCGAAAAGTACGGGACAGTGCTTCCCGAGGGCCACCAGAAGCGCGCGGAGTATGAGCTCGGAATCATCAAACAAAAAGGCTATGCAACCTACTTTCTGATTTTCGCGGACTTCACCAACTGGGCGCGCTCAAGCGGGATTATCGCGACCGTGCGGGGATCAGCCGCAGGCTCCTTGGTTTCGTACGTGATCGGCATCACCACCGTGGACCCCATGGTGTTCCGACTGCCGTTTGAGCGGTTTTTAAATCCGTTCCGGCCATCAGCGCCGGACATTGACATGGACTTCGCGGACAACCGCCGGAGCGAAGTGCTTGATTATGTCCGGCAAAAATACGGGGAAGACAAGGTGGCGCAGATCTGCACCTTCGGCACCATGATGGCGCGGGGCGCGGTGCGGGACTGCGGCCGCGCCCTTGGGTACCCCTACGAGTTCTGCGACCGCGTTGCCAAAATGATCCCCTTCGGCCGCCAGGGGTTTGCCATGACCATTGAGCGCGCCATCCGCGAATCCCCGGAGTTCGGCAACATATACCAGAACAACCCCCAGGCAAAGCGCCTGATTGACGTGGCAAAGCGCATTGAGGGGTGCGCGCGACACCCGTCCGTGCACGCGGCAGGCGTGGTCATCTCCCCAACGGAACTCACTGACTTCACGCCCCTGCAAAGGGAAACCGGCGGGGACAACGTCATCACCCAGTACGAAATGCACGCCGTGGAAAAAGCGGGTTTGGTGAAGATGGATTTCCTTGGCATCCGCAATCTCTCCATTTTGGGCAACGCCATCACACTCGTAAAAAAGACAAAACAGGTTGATATTAAGCTGGAAAAAATCCCGTTTGACGACCCCAAGACCTTTGCGCTCTTGGCACGCGGCCGCACCATGGGCATGTTCCAGCTCGGCGGGGGCGGCATGACGCGCTACCTGGTTGAGTTGAAGCCGAGCAAGATCACGGACATCATGGCCATGGTCGCGCTGTTCCGGCCCGGGCCCATGGAGTCCATCCCCGCGTTCATTGAGCGCAAGCACAACCCCAATTTGATTACGCACCTGGATCCGCGGCTTGAGGCCATCTTGAAAGATTCCTACGGCATCATCACCTACCAGGACGATGTGCTGTACATTGCCATTGAAATCGCGGGCTACAACTGGGAGGAGGCGGACAAGCTCCGCAAGGCCATGGGCAAAAAAATCCCCGAGGAAATGGCCGCGCAAAAAGACAAGTTCACCAAGGGCTGCGAGGCGCACGGGGGCCTCACCAGGGAGAAGAGCGGCGCGCTCTGGAAGCTCATTGAGCCGTTCGCGGCCTACGGGTTCAACAAGGCGCACGCCTGCTCCTATGGCGTGGTCGCGTACCAGACCGCGTATATGAAAGCCCACTACCCGGCCGAGTTCATGGCGGCCCTCATGAGCGCCGAGTCCGATGACATTGAGAAAGTCGCGGAAGCGGTCGCGGAGTGCAAGGCCATGGCCATCACCGTGCTCCCCCCGGACGTGAATGAAAGCTTTGCGGACTTTACGGTGATTGACGACAAGACCATCCGCTTCGGGCTCTCGGCCATCAAGAACATCGGCAGCCATATTGTTGACGTGATCATTGCCGAGCGCAAGCAGAACGGCGCGTACGCGGATGTTTCCAGTTTTTTAAGCCGCGTAAAAGACCGGGACTTAAACCGCAAGTCCCTGGAGAGCTTCATTAAAGCCGGCGCCCTCTCAAGCCTGGAAAGCCGGGCCACGCTCTTTGCGAACATTGACAAGCTCCTGGATTTTGCGCGGGACAGCCACGAGGCAGCGGCCCGCAGCCAGGAGAGCTTGTTCGGCGGCGCGGAAACAAAAGGGCGCGGCCTCGCGCTCGCGGAGGCCCAAGAGAACCAGGACCAGGAGCTTGCCTGGGAAAAAGAGCTCCTGGGCTTGTACCTCTCAAGCCACCCCCTGGAAAAGCACCGCGCCCTCCTCGCCAAGAGCCCGAACCCTGTTGCAACCATCCAGCCCGAATCTACAACAAGCGCCACGTGCTTCGGGTACATCACGGGCGCCAAAGAAATCATCACCAAAAAGGGAGACCCCATGGCCTTTGTCACGCTGGAGGATTTGACGGGCAGCCTTGAGCTCATCGTGTTCCCGCGGCTGTACCAGGAGCACCGCTTGCTCTGGCAGGCGGATTCCCTGGTCGCGGTCACCGGAAAACCGGAAAACCGCCAGGGCAAACAGCAACTCATTGTGGACCGCGTGGAAGCCTTGGCAGAATCCGCGGCAACCGCAGGCCGGCGCGCCGAAGAGCGCGTCAGCGTGCACATCAGCCTCAATGAGCCCGCGGACCGCGCCCAGCTTGATAAAATCAAAAAAATATTGTACCTTAAGAGTGGCGCCACGCCGGTCATTCTCCATGTCAACGGAACTGCCGCGCTCAAGCTCCCCCGCGGGGTGGACCTGAACGCGCACGCGCTCTTGGAGGAGCTCGCGACGCTCGTCGGAGACAGCCGCATCAGCATTAGGTAACCAGTACTCATATGGCCATGGACATCGTCAAGAACACCAAGAAAAAGGTGGAAACAACCAAAAAGAAGCTCGCCAAGACCATGGAACTCAAATCCTACCGCAAGCTCGCGGTTAACTTTTTGATTCTCACCGTAAATTTGATCATCATCATCCTGTACTTCTCCCTCTCCCAGGCAAAGGTGGTGGTGGTGCCGGCGCGGGACGTGGTATCGCACTCCGTGGCCATTGCCATTGCCCCGGACCCGGCAGCGAGCGAGGCTCCACTCGTCATTGCGGGCAGCGCCACCTCGGTTCCGGTTTCGCACACCCAGGAGTTTGCGGTTGATGAGTCCGCGACCGTTGATGCGCAGGCCCAGGGCATGATCACTGTTTTTAATACGACCGCGGACCGGGACCAGCTCCTGGTCGCGAACACGCGGTTCCAAAACGAGGCCGGCATACTGTTAAAGACGCGCGAGCAAATCACGGTCCCGCGCGGCAAGGAGCAAGCAGTAGCCGCGTACGCGGATAAGCCCGGAGCCGCGGGGAACGTGGGTACCTCCGCGGGGCGGTTCCAGATCGTGGCCCTGCCCCACCTCAAGGACAAAATTTACGCGGAAGTGTCCCGGGAGTTCGGAGGCGGCACGGTTGCGGCCCCATCCCTCACCCAGGGCGCCTACGACAGCGCGCGCGCTGATATGGAAAAAGCCCTGCGGGAAAAAGGGAGCGCCCTGCTCTCCGAAACCACGGGCGTTGATCCGGACAAGGTCGCGCTCGCGGTGGACGAGATCACCGCAAGCGCCAAAGTGGGCGACCGGAACATCAAAACATTTTCCTTAACCGCAAAGGGTACGGTAAGCGCATTTACTTATGACGAGGCGCGGGCCCGGGAAATCATAAAGCAGGAGCTCGCGAAGCAGGTGCCCCCGGACAAGCTTTTGCTTGAATTTGATGAGAGCTCCTATGCCGCGGCCTTGTCCGAGGACGGCGCCTCGGTAACCGTCTCCATCAAAGCCGAGATCGCCCCCAAGATTCCGGACACCGTCCTCGCGCAGGAGGACATCATCGGCTTGAACGAGGAGGAAGTCAGATTGCGCTTCACCAAGATCACCGGGATCCGGGACGTGCAGGTTGAGTTCTGGCCGTTCTGGGTGCGGAGCGTGCCGAATCTCAAAGACCACGTGAATATTGAGATAAAGCGGTAAGTTATAAAAAGATGAAGGGGCGGCTCGTGAGAGTCGCCCCTTTTCGTGATGGCCTCTGCTGCGCAATCCGACCCCGAGGGGGTTAGGACTCTGACGCAGCTCCGGTGTCCGGCAAAAGCCCAAGCTCATTGAGCAACGCGTCCAGCCACTCCTGCAGAGACGCGTCTCCTCCCGCCAGGGTCACCTGTATCGCGCCTGCAAAGGTGCGCTCCCCGACTGTGGTCTCCCAGGACTGCACCGTGTTGCCGGTACGCTGCCGCAACCCGGTGCAGATGGCATCCGCAACCTGGCTCACCGCACCCGTACCCCTGTGGTCCGACTGAACCGCACATTGCGCCATCCTGTCCGAGACTCGGCACACGCTCACCTGAACCTCGCACTGGACGCCCCCTGGGCCCGGTACCCAAACAGTGCGCTGCACGCGCGATGGAATGCTCCCGCCGCAGCACTCGCGCGTCTCGCTGGCTTCCTGCATCATCGGCATTGCCAACCCACATCCTCCTGGTTGCGTGGTGAGGGAAAACTACCGATGAACGCCACGATTGTGGCGCCGAAAGAACTGCACAAACTATAGTAGCAATACTAACCAAACTACCAGACAACGGGCGCGCTGTCAATATGCGGCCGCGCCGCGCGAGCGCTTGTATTGCGCGCGAACAGCTCACTGTGCTACGATATGCGTATCATTCCTATGGCACACGGCGCGCCGCACGCACAATCCAATCAGGAGGAACAGGGCCGCGACCACAAGTCCTTGGGCACGCAGCTTGATTTGTTCGTGTTCAATGATCTGGTGGGGCCCGGGCTGCCGCTATGGACGCCCAAGGGAACCATCCTGCGCGAGGAGCTGGATAATTTCGTGTGGAGCCTGCGCAAGAAGCACGGGTACCAGAAGGTGGAAATTCCGCACCTGGCCAAAAAAGATTTGTACGAAACCAGCGGGCACTGGGCAAAGTTCAAGGATGATTTGTTCCGCGTCAAAACGCGCGAGGGCCACGAGTTCGCCATCAAGCCCATGAACTGCCCGCACCACACGCAGATCTACAGCCGCCATCCCCAGAGCTACCGCAACCTGCCGGTGCGCTACTGCAACACCACCATGTGCTACCGCGACGAGCAGACCGGCGAGCTCAACGGGCTCGCGCGCTTGCGCGCGTTCACGCAGGATGATTCGCACGTGTTCTGCCGCACTAGCCAGGTGGAAGAAGAATTTTTGAAAATCTGGGACATTGTTGATGAGTTCTATTCCGCGTTCGGGTTTAAGCTCTCACCCACGCTCTCGTTGTCCGACCCTAACAACATGGGCGCGTATCTGGGTGATGAAAAGCTTTGGAAGCAGGCAGAGGATGCATTGCGCAGCGTGGCAAAGAAGCGCAACGTGCAAGCTCCGGAAGTCCTCGGCGAGGCCGCGTTCTACGGACCGAAGATTGATTTTGCGGCAAAGGATTCGCTGGGCCGGGACTGGCAGGTGGCAACCATCCAGCTGGATATGAACATGCCCGAGCGCTTTAACTTGGCGTGCGTGAATGAGAAAGGCGAACCAGAGCGCATTGTGATGATCCACTACGCGGTGATGGGCGCCATTGAGCGGTTCCTCGCCATTTTACTGGAACACACGGCTGGCGTGTTCCCGGCGTGGCTCGCGCCCATCCAAATTAGCGTTGCCACGGTTTCCAACGAAAAGCACCTGGTGTACGCGCAAAAGCTTGCGAATGAACTTTCGGCCGCCGGAGCGCGCGTTTGGGTTGATGATTCAGATGAGTCAGTCGGCAAAAAGGTGCGAGCGAGCGAGCAGCAGAAAATCCCCTACACGCTCGTGATCGGGGACAAGGAAATGGCTGGCAAAAAACTCGCGGTCCGCGCTCACGGCGAACGAGACACGGTTGAAATGACGCCGGACGAGTTGGTTGCAAAACTCAAGCGATAATAGTTTTTTGTTATTTTTTTAACAAAAGAAAGAGGCCCGCGGAGCTTGCGCTCGTTGGGCCTCGGTGAACGTGTCTGACGCTATCTACAGCGTCGGGAGCACGGTGCGGACGAAGTGCCCGCCGTCGTTGCTGTGCGGCACGTACGCACCATGCTGGACGTTGAACGTATAGTTCAGTGTCCAGAGAGCTCTGCGGACCTCGTCGGTGACGTCCCTCACCGACTTGATCCACGGCCGCCCCTCTTCATCGTAGATCACCACAACCCCATTGTTGCAGTCAAAGGTGTTTGGTGTTCCGTGTTTGACGTGCTGTTCCTCCTCGGAGTGTCCCGGGTGCTCGGATGTGCCGAGCGCACAGAAGAGCCCGAGGTCCAACAGCCTGTGAGAGAGCTTACCCATCGCGCGCCTCCTTTGAAGGCATCATGCGGGTTTTTTACGCTAGGCACGCTTTGTACCTAACAATATAATTATAGCATACTTCCTATTTCTTGTCAACTATATCTAACATTAGCCAAAAAAGTGAAATGATTAAAAGTGCCGAATTGACGTTTTGACTAGCGTAAATTCCCAATGATATGTATATCCAAGACCTGCAAAAATGCGACGAAATTATCGCGGGTGACGATTCCGTCCTCCGCGAACTTTTGCACCCAAACAAAGCGGACGTAGCATTCCGGTATAGTTTGGCGCACGCGATGGTTAAGAACGGCCTGTCATCTAAATCGCACAAACTAAAAACATCAGAGGTGTACTACATTCTGGAAGGCGAAGGCACCATGCATGTCAATGGCGAGGCTGCAAACGTTCGCGCGGGCCACGTTGTGTACATTCCCCCGAACGCAACGCAATACATTGAAAACACCGGCAATGCGGATTTGAAATTTTTGTGCATTGTTGACCCGGCCTGGCGGCCAGAAGACGAAGCCGAAACGGAATAGGCAAAACCAGCGGCTAGAGCCTGCCCCATACGTAATACGAGGGGCCGATCACAGCGGGCTCTGAATCGCGGCCAGAGCAGATCGCGCCACCTTGGTGTACACCTGCGTGGTGGTAAGCCGCGCGTGGCCCAAGAGCTCCTGGATGTACCGAATGTCGGTGCCGTTCTCCAGCAAGTGCGTGGCAAACGAATGGCGCAAGCTGTGGCAGCTTGCCTGTTTTTTGATGCCCGAATCTTTGAGCGCGTGGGCAAATATCTTTTGAGCCGACCGTTCAGTCAGCTTCCCGCCGCGGCTGCTTTCAAACACAAAATCGCGTGCGTCTTTTTTTGCAACATACCGCGCAAGCGGCGCGCTGACTTTTTCAGAAAACAAGGTAACCCGGTCTTTCCCTCCTTTGCCGCCGCGAACCATCACGGCTTGGTTATCAAAATCCAAATCCCCCACCTTGAGATTCACGGCTTCGGAAACCCGCAACCCGGCCGAGTACATCATCCCGAGCAGGAGCTTGTGCTTGGCGCTTTTGATGGTTCCGAGCAATAACCGCACTTCTTGTTTGGAGAGCACCACCGGAAGTTTTTTTGATGATTTGGCGCGCGGAATGGAAACAAAAAATCTCCGCTTGAGCACGGAGCCAAAGTAAAACTTAAGGGCGCTGTACACGGTATTGAGTGTTGACGCGGACTTTCCCGCGTCCGCGAGCGCTTCCAGATACTTTCGGACATCAGCCGTAGTGGTTGCCCGGGGGCCTTTGCCCGCCGAGCGCAAAAAGCCTTTGACGTTCGTTATATACGAACTTTGGGTCATTGGGCTAAACCCCCGCAGTTTCATCTCCTGCACGAATTTCTCAAAGCCTTCCGTAAAAACAACCAGTTCGTATATAACTAGTTATAAGAAATTTAATTTGAAAGCCCTAAGAGGAATTAACAAGTAAATGCATGAAATATGAAAATAGTCATCTGCGGTTCTAGACGTTTCTTTGACGACATTCGCGACTTGGAACGCAAGTTGCGCGAGAACGGTCATATTGTCTTGGGACCCATACTCAACAGAAATAAATCTATCAGCGACCTGCCGAGTGATCTTAAAACATACGCTTTTTTAGGATTGACGCTTCACCATTTTGAATTTATCCGCAAAGCCGACATCTGCTTCATGTACAACAAAGATGGTTATCTTGGCAACAGTGGTACTTTGGAGCTTGGTTTTGTGGTCGCCTGCGGTATTCCAATATACGCTCTGAATGAAGATAAAGACGAGGTTTGCAGGAATGTACTCTTTGACTTCGTGGTTAATGACATTGATGAATTCGTTAAAATTGTTAATTCCAATAAATGACAAGGGCTTTCAAATTAAACATCTTATAACACTGAATATGCGGTTCAAAAACATTGCCCATTAGATACGATTGGTCGCAATGTTTTTTCACCCAAATGGCGCTTCTGATATCCGCGATTGATGTTGTCTATACTGTGCATCTGATGACCACACTCCTACTGATTAAGACGGCGCCACTTCGCATATTCAGGAACGTTGCGACGAAATAATTTTTTTTATAAGTTTTTCTCAATCGGCTTTTTAAGAAAAGGAATAAAATAAGTTTTTTAAGAATTAGGATTTTAGGAGGGGTAAAGCCAAGGTGGTTTTCTCCGCTTCGCTCCGAAAACGATTCATTAATTAATTTATGTATGTCAAAAATTAATGTAGTTTATACGCCCAAAATTGATGAAGAAGAAAAAAGAATATTTGAAGAAGTATTCGGAAAAAATAAAGTAGTATTTGGGGAATATAAAATTAAAGGAATAACATGGGGCGCATTTGACATTCAAATAATAATAGACGCCTTGAATGACCCCACCATAACAGCCTTACTACACGGCACAGAATTTGCGCGTTTAATTGCCGTATTGGTTAAAAAATTATTTAGCAGAAATACTAAAAAAATAATGGATAATAAATCAAGACCCAGATACACGACTTTGGTTATAAGAAAAGAAACTAGTTCTGTCGTAGTATCAAATGTTAATCCCGGCAACAAAATTCTTATTTCTAAAATCACGGCTAATTTCGAGGAAATTAAAAAACAGTTTGAGAGCGGTGATGATAAATATACAGATGAAAAACTTAATAACTACTTGGATAATTAAAATTTATGAAGTCAAAAATAATTAAAAGCAAACGACTAAAGGATCGCATAGTGGAGATAATTGAGTATAAAGATGATTTTGGGAAAATTGTAAATTATTCTGTTATTAACGTAAACCATGGCGAAGGGGTCATTGCGGGTGCCGGTAAATTAGAAGAAAATAATTTTTCTAATGAAGAGGAAGCAATGATATTTTTTAATAATCAAAATTAAATCTATGCAAAAACAGTTCACAATCTATTTTATTCTTATTTTTATTCTAGGATTAACTTCGCTTAATTTTATTCAAAAAGTAAAAGCGTCAGATATTCCTGTGCCTATTGCCTACTGGAACCTTAACGACCAGGATGCTATAAATGCTGGCTTAGCATCCGATCAAATGGGTAACTATAATATGCAAATAGTTGACGGTACTTGGGATAGTAATGCATATGATGGCGGTTCTGTTGTTTTTAGTTGCATGAAAACTGATTATAATGCTTGCGGGGCAAAAATCAGTAACGCCCTGCCAGAATTGAGCAAGTTTACTATATTATACAGAGTAAAATTAAAAGGTCCTATTAACAATACTCTTCGCCGCATCGTTGATTCAACGGGAGGATTTCATACATATTTTGACGGAAACTCAATCATGATTTCAGGAAACGGCATGAAAAATAGTATTGATGAACCAATCAGTGTCAGCGAAAATTGGTATCATTTCGCAGTTGTTTACGACAATGCCGATGGTTATTATTTTTATAAAAATGGAAATTTAGCTGAATACTCTACGACATCAGGCAATAAGATAAGCAGTGGGATCTGGTCCTTTGGGTATGGTGGTGGTGTCCAGGGCGATGCGAGTGCAAATATTATCCAACTTGATGAAATAAAAATATATGACACAGCACTTACCTCAGATCAAATTTTAGAAGAAAATAATTACAACGAAATAAGGTGTAAAGCAGATATTTACCAATATGGTGAGTGGGGCTCATGTCAGCCTGACGGCACAAAAACCAGAACTGCGACCAAAACGTTTAACTGTCCTTATACAAATAATGAACCAGAAAATGCAACAACAAGTTGTAGCTATATTCCGCCTACTTGTACTTCTTGGCAATACTCAAACTGGTCGCAGTGTTCGAATAGTGGCCAACAAATAAGAACTATTATTTCATCTTCGCCAAGTGGCTGTGTTGATGGAAAGCCAATTTTAAATCAAAGTTGTAATTATACTCCTGTTTGTACAGTCAATAATTGGTCGTGTGATAATTGGTCGGGTTGTTCTTCTGGTGGAACTCAAACCAGATCCTGTAATAAAATTTCAAATTGCGAGGGTGGAATTTCCGCCCCGACCACCTCTCAATCCTGTACCTACACTCCGACTTGTTCGGCAGACACTTGGCAGTGTGAAAATTGGGGGTCTTGCTCGCCACAAGGAATACAGGCAAGAAGCTGTACCAGAACCTATGACTGCCCGTCCGCTGAAACAGCGGCCCCGGCGACATCGCAATATTGCGTAGCCCCAAACCAGCCCAAACAACAATCACCGACCGAGGATTTGGGCATAGTAAACCAAAGCACAATTATAAAATCCACAGTTAAGCTTGTTTGTCCCGTAAATAGCACCACCGCAAGCCAAGGTTCGGGCACAGTTATCAATTCAACCGGCTTAATTTTGACCAATAAACACGTCATTGACGATACAGCCGGATGTCTAGTCGGGTTTATTGATGATTATGGCGATGAACCGTATTTTGGCGACAGGCAGATCGCTGATATTTACAAAATATCCAGCGATGCTGATGTTGCTGTTTTGAAATTGAGAAATCCAAGCAACAAGCCGCTAACCTCGATCAGTATTTCTCAAAGCAACAGCAACAACATCAAATTGGGAGAAATACTTACTACCTACGGCTATCCGGCAAAATTCGGCACAAAAATAACCTACACCAGCGGCGATTTTAGCGGCGTGGACGGCAATTATCTGAAAACAACCGCTATTATTGAGCACGGCAATTCCGGCGGAGGCGCGTATTTAAAAAATGGCGCGTTTATCGGCATTCCAACCGCCGTAGTAAAAGGCAGTTTAAACTCCTTGGGCTATTTACTGTCAATCAATAAAGTAAACAGCTGGCTTAATAATTCTATAGCATATAACTACAATAATAATGACAATAATTATTCGCGGGTTTCGGCTTTGTTAGAAGATATAAATTTGAACACTCTTGATTCTTTGGGCCTGTTCTTGCCTGGAGATGAGAAAAATCTTAAAACCCAAACAGAAAGCCAAAGCGTAATAGCCGAAGAAAAATTGTTGACCACCAAAATTGACAGCAGTTTATCAAGAAGAGTGAGTGGAAATATTCTGTTGCAGGTGGAAAAGAAAGGCGAAGGGTGGTATGTATATCCGGATAATAAAAAGAAGTATTATTTAGGCCGTCCGGCAGACGCTTTTAGCATTATGCGGAATTTGGGATTGGGAATCAAACACAGCGAACTTAGCATTTATCTCAATTCAAAATTTCCCAGCAGATTATCCGGGAAAATATTATTGGATGTTGAGCAAAAAGGCGAAGCGTATTATATCAATCCAAACGACTTAAAGGGCTACTACCTTAGCAAGCCAGCAGACGCATTCAGAATTATGCGAGAACTCGGGCTGGGAATCACTAATGATGACATAAGGAAAATTGACGTTGGTGAGACAGAATAAAAATATCCAATTATTTGTAGACATCTTTCTTGTCTTATTCTAATATATATGCTATTATTAGAATAAGCTAATTCTTTATTATAACCGTTAGAATAACGAAACTCCTTATTCTAACCGCAAAATATGGCTAACCAACCCTTTAATCCGCCCGCCTTACCGCCAAAAATCAACTATGAGCCACTGATTGACCATATTATCAGGGCCCACCGCGCCCTGGCCGGGCTTGATTCCCTGCTTGGCGCTTTACCCAACCCGAACCTATTGGGCCGAACCATGCAAACCAAAGAAGCGGTGGAAAGTTCAAAAATAGAGGGTACCCAAGCCACGATCAACGAAGTCTTGGCGTATGAAGCGGAACCGGGGAAAAAGGAAGATGCCAAGAAAAAACAAGACATAAACGAGATTATAAATTACCGCCAGGCTTTGGACTTGGGAGTAAAAAGTTTAACCACACTGCCGTTGTCCGAAAACTTGATTAAAAAACTGCATGCCACCCTGCTTAAATCCGGCCGGGGCGCCAATAAAGCGCCGGGTGAATTTAGAAAAATACAGGTGTACATCGGCAAGCCCGGAGCCACTATTTCCGAAGCGTCATATATTCCCCCGGCTGCTAACGGCATAATCTCCTTATTCAGCAATTTGGAAAAATACCTTAATAGCGGCGATGAAAAAGACAAATTAGTGCAAATCGCGGTGGCCCATTATCAATTTGAAGCTATCCACCCTTTTTTGGACGGCAACGGCCGGGTCGGCCGGCTGATTATCTCTCTGTTTTTGTACGAGAAAAAATTATTATCGCACCCGTTTCTGTATTTGAGCGAATTTTTTGAGGAGCACCGCCGGGATTATTACGAATTATTGAGCAATGTGAGCGCCAAGCAGGATTGGGAAAGCTGGATAAAATTTTTCTTGAACGCCCTGGCCACCCAAGCCCAAAAAGCCGAAGCCATTGGCAAGGAAATTCTGAAACTCCACAGCGGCTATAAAGAAAAAATTATAGCCATCAACTCCATGTATGCCAATAACTTATTGGACGCGATTTTTATTCGGCCGATTTTTACCACTGCCAGCCTGCGGCCGCACGTTAAAATGAAAAATACCCAGACATTTTTCAGCTTAGTGGCAAAATTCGCCGCCGCCGGAATTTTAGAAGAAGCCAACCCCAAAAAAAGACGCAATAAAGTTTATGTCTTCACGGAATTAATGAAGCTTTTGAATAAATAAAGAGTTTTGGGCAAAGGGCATTCACCCCTAACCCCTCTGCCCCTTGCCCAAAACAAAAAATAAATTTAAGATTTAAGAAAAAAAAGCCTACCAAAAGACATCAAAAAAAATATTTTTAGAACAGCGTATAACACTGAATATGCGGTTCAAAAACATTGCCCCTTAGATATGATCGGTCGCAATGTTTTTTCACCCATATTTGCCTCCGCTACGCTTTGGCAAACATCGCATATTCAGGAACGTTGTAACCGCTCAACAAGACCGTAGAGACCAAAACGATTATTTCCATCAGCAAATAAACATATTCGTAAAAAATTTGAGTGACGGCAATGAGGTGCAAATCCTGTCCACCCAAGGAGATGTAAGAGAAACGGGATGGGTTAGTGCAAGCTTTAGTCCTGACAGCAAATACGGCGTATACAATCTAAACAAGCAGCTCTGGATTCTTGACGCTGAAACTGGAGAAAAAACACAGCTTACAACCGAGTTGAGAGAGTACCGCGAACCTCGTTGGTCTACGGACGGAAATAAAATTATCTATACTACGGGTGAAGAAGTAAGATTAATTAAACTGACATTTTGATTCTATCAAATACATATATTTCCCTTGAACCTGCCCATGAGGCGGGCAGACACCCCATTAGTTCCCCTCCGCCCTTTACCTATCAATTCATGAAACCAACACCAAACAACTTCGCCTACATTGACGCCGCCAACTTGCACCGGGGCGTTATTCAGCTTGGCTGGCAATTGGATTACAAGAAATTCCGGATCTGGCTGAAAGAGAAATACGGCGTTAGCCAGGCCTATCTTTTCATCGGTCTGGTGCCCAAGCACAAAGATTTATACACCAGCTTGCAGGAAGCCGGCTTTACCCTTGTCTATAAAGAAATAACCTATGACGGCGAGGGCAAGGTCAAAGGAAATTGCGACGCTGATTTGGTGCTTAAAACCACCCGCGACGCTTACGAAAACTCGTTTGCGCAAGCGATTTTGGTTTCCAGCGACGGCGATTACGCCGGCTTGGTTAAATTTTTGCTGGAAAGAAACAAGTTCATGGGCATTATTTCCCCGTCAGTTTCGGCCAAATGTTCGGTGCTATTGAAACGGACCGGCGCGCGCATAGCGTACATCAATGACCAGAGGTCCATATTGGAAATTACAAAAGGCGGCCAAAAAGAAAAAGCCCCCGGCCGGGACTAACCCCGGCAAGGGTCTTTTTCGTAGTGATAAATACAGTATAGCAGTTTGAGGCAAAAAGTCAATATAACTTATAAACAGCCCAAAAACAGACAAAGAGTTTTGGGCAAAGGGCATTCACCCCTAACCCCTCTGCCCTTTGCCTAAAACGGAAAAAACTTATTTTAAAATTTAAGAAAAAGCCGATTGAAGAAAAATTCAAAGAAAAAAAATTACATCGCGCAACAGCGCATATGAGGTTCGGGAAAAAGCGATAATTTGATATAATCAAGGTGTCGCCTTTCCCCTCTCCCAAACCCGCCAAGGAGGCGGGCTTCTCATATGCGCGAACGTTCTGCGAAATAAAATAATTTTATTCAATTTTTTATGAGTATAGAAAGACCTGAAAACATACAAGAACAGCTTCGGGAAATTTTTTTAAAGGAAGAATATACCTGTCGCCGGAACAATTAAAAATCATTGATTTCTTGGACCAGATGGGGCGCATTGTCGTTAAAGACGCGGAAGAGATATTGTCCTGCCCGCGGCGCACGGCGCAATTGCACTTGCAAAAATTAAAAAAGATTAAAATGATTAAAGCCACCGGCAAAGGCAAATCCACCGCCTATATCGCCAATAAATAATAAGGGTGTTTAAGGCGCGCGGTATGTATGCTACGCCATAAGCACGTTCGCGCGCTGCGGCTTCCAGAGCACGGTGATGGCGCTCGCGAACGCGAGGCCGGACATCAACACAAACAGCGCGTCAAAGCCATACTTTGACGCAATCACGGCGCCGGCCACGGACCCGACTGCAGTGGTGTAGTAGGTCATGGCCTCCCACACGCCCCACTGGCGCGCCGGATGCCGGAAATCCAGGTGCTGGGAATACAACGCGGAAAACGGGGGCGCGTACACTGCCTGCCCGGCTCCGATCACCGCCTCAACGATAAGCAGGGTTGCGAACGAATCAACCAACGTGTACAAAGCAAACCCAAGTCCGATGATCGCGTACCCGATGCCCACGAACACCCTGCGCGAACCAGACCAGTCGCTCGCCTTCCCCACAACCAAGGTAAGGGTGCCCGCGACCACGGCGAACACCCCTCCGGCAATGCCCGCATTCAAAATAGAGCCGCCCACATCAGCGATAAACAGCGCGTAAATGGGCCCAAGCATTGCTTCGGCAAGGAAAATCAGCCCATTGGTGATGAG
Source organism: Parcubacteria group bacterium (assembly GCA_016181765.1). Taxonomy (NCBI): domain Bacteria; species Parcubacteria group bacterium. The sequence continues at coordinate 215,606 of JACOYR010000004.1, forward strand.
CAAAAACTGGCGGATTTTGTTGTGCTTCTTTGGTGCCATATCACGATACAAAAAACCCACACGCTGACTAGCGCGAGCTTGATAATAATGAGGCCCCGGAAAGGTAGAAAATGATGTTTTGTCGGGGCATATATACTATACCACAGCTAATAAAAAAATACAAGCTTGTGCTCTTTCCGAAAAAATGTGATATAATAACACCGCATTTTTCATCACTTAAAAAACAGATATGCAACACAAACCATACCTGGGCTTGATCATGGCGCTCGCGCTCGCGCTCGCATCCCCTGCCCTCGCGCAGGATGAAGCCACAACCGAGGAGGCTGCGGTGGACGCGGCCGTGCAGGAAGCAGCTGCTGAAGAAGCCGTGGACGCGGTCATTGAGGAAGTCGGGCTCTCTCCGGAAGCGCTGGAAGACGAAGTCGTCACCGAACAGGATCTGGAAGCCGAGACCCCGGGCAGGTTCCATTTCCTGACGAAAATCAAGCGCACGGTCCAGCGCACCATCACGCGCGATCCCATCAAAAAAGCCGAGTACCGCATTGAGGAGGCGCACGAGGAACTGTTGCGCGCCAAAAAGCTCGTGGAAGAGAACCCGGATGACGAGGGAGCGCAGGAGCGCGCCCAGGAAGCGCTCGGTGATTTTGAGCGCAATATAGAAAAGGTAAAAGACCAGGCAGCGGACATCAAAGAGAAAAAGGCGGACCAGGCCGGCGCGTTCTTGGAAAAAATAGCGGACTTCCAGATCAAGCAGCAAAAAATGCTTGATAATTTGGAGGAGAAGCTTCCGGAGCAGGCCTTTGCAAAAGTGCAGGAAGCGCGCCAGCGGTCCATAGCGAACCAGTCCCAGGTCATGGCCCAGGTGGCCGAAAACCAACAGCAGATCGCAGAACGCTTCAGCGCGGCGTTTGAGAAGCAGCGCGGCAGTGAATTCCGGGACTTCAAAAACATTGAAATGATGGAACAGATGTCCGAGTTCATTCCGGACGAAATGAAAACCGCCATTGAGCAGGCAAAAACAGAGGCCCGCGCCCGGTTTGAAACGCAGATCCAGTCCCTTTCTGGAGATGCGCGCAACCAGGGGTTCAAGCGGTACGTGGAAAACATTAGTGGAGATCCGGTCAGCCAGATGCGCGCCCTGGACAACATAAAATCCCAAGCCGACCTTCCGGACGAATTTTTCGCAAGCATGGAGGCCGCAAAGGAAAAAACCATCAATAAGTTTGAAGAGCGCTTCCGGAGGTTTGCGGATCCCGCAAACCGCGAAGCGTTCCTGAACGAGTTCTCAAACGGCAGCCCGGAAAATTTGCGCGCCATGCAGCAAATCCAGGAAAACGTGCCCCCGGAAATCAAGCAGGAAATAGAGCGCAAAGAAACCCAATCAATCCAGCGGTTCAAGGAGCGGTTTGTGGATGATCCGGATGCGCAGTCCCGCGCCGGCAAGTTCCAGGAGCTCGCCAAAAAAATGCGCGAAAACCCGGACCCCGCAACTTTCGCCGCCATCCAGCAGATTGAGCAGAACCTGCCCCCGGAACAGCGCGCGTTCGTAGAAGGCCTCAAGCAGGAAGCCCAGGCCGGGTTCCAAGAACAGTTCCGGCAAGACCAGGGCACGTTCCTCAAGCGCATCCAGAGCTTTGACCCGAACGCCATCCAGCAACTGCAACAGTTTGGCGGAGACGCTCCGGCAGAGTTCCAGGGGATCATCAGCCAGGCTGTAAACGGGCAAATTGATTTTACGCGCCAGCGGCTCCAGCAGTTTGACGATCCTGCAAGGTTTGAGCGGTTCAAACAGCAGATTGACCAGAACGCGGGCATCCGTCAGCAGATTGAGGCGCGGTACGCTGATTTCGGGAGCCAATTGCAGAACAAGGGCCAGGAAATAGAGGGCATCAAGCAGCAGATTGAACAGGGCTTCAGCCAGCGGATTGAACAGGAACGCCAGATGAGAACCGAGCAGGGCTTGCCTGACTTTTCGCAAGAGGAGCTTACAAACATCAAAGAGCGCTTCTTCCTGCGGCCCCAGCTCGGCATTGAACAGGGCGTGGCCGACCAGTTCCGCCAAGTGCAGGAACAACAGGTCCAGAGGGAGTTCCAAAACCAATTCCGCGAGCAAGCGGTACAGCAGGGCTTGCAGGGAGACCAGCTGAATAATTTCCTGAAACAGCAGGGCATCAGCGAAGACGAACAGCGCTCGTTTGAGCAGGGCCCCCCGCAGGGCGGCCAGCAGTTCCGCGAGTTTCAGAATGTGCCGAGCGACATCCAGCAAAAGCTCCAGGAGCAGTTCCAGAACCGCGAGCAGGACCTCAAACAGCAGATCCAGCGCCAGGGCGCGGTTCCCCAGGAAATTCTGCAGAGGGTCCAGCAACAGCAGCAATTCCAGCAGTTCCGAGAGCAGAACCAAGGACAAAACAACCGAGAGCAAGGCGGCCAGCCTAATGAGGCCAGGACCGAAAACAGCGGCCGCGCCATAGAAAACCAGCGCCAAGAGTCCGGGCGCTCCCTGGAGCAGCTGCGGGAAGACCTCAAGCAGAACAGCCCTTCCGGAACCAAGATTAACGAGCAGCCGTTTGAGGATGCCAAACGCGCGGTGGAGCGCCAGGCCGAATTCCTAAAACAGCAGCAGGAAAACCAACGCGAAAGCCAGAAGCAGGAACAGCAATTCCAGCCGCCTTCTCAAAATTCTTTCCAGCCGCCCCGAACAGAGCAGCAACAACAGCCCCAGAGCTTCACCCAGCCGCAAGAGTTCAAACAGCCGGAGAACAGCGGACCATCATTCAATAGCGGCCCCTCATCTGGAGGTTCCGGGAGCTTTTCTCCCCCTCCGTCCGGCGGCAACTTCTCTTCGGGCGGCGGTGGCGGCAACACGCCGCCTCCTCCCCCGCCTTCCGGCGGCGGATCCTCAAGCGGGCCCGGCCCCTCGTCCGGCGGCGGCACTCCGCCTCCTCCCCCGCCGCAGTAACCCTTTCGTGGCCAAGCCAAAGCTGATAGCTATCTTAGGCCCGACCGCGAGCGGAAAATCAACGCTCGCTATTGGGCTTGCGCAAAAATTTGGCGGCGAAATCATAAGCGCTGACTCGCGCCAGGTGTACCGCGGCTTGGACATTGGCGCCGGCAAAGTGACTATTGGCGAGCAGGCTGCGGTTCCGCACCACTTGCTTGATATCGTTGAACCGGGTGATGACTTTAGCGTTGCCGGCTTCCAGCGCCTCGCGTGTGCCGCGATTGGCGATATTTTGGAACGCAACAAGATCCCCTTTCTGGCGGGCGGCACTGCCTTGTACGCGTACGCGGTGATTGATAACTACCAACTGGCGGACGTGCCACCGAATCCAAAACTCCGGAACGAGCTCGCAGCAAAATCCCTGGCAGAGCTCCAGGCAATGGTTCCGCCAGGCATACTGAATGAAGATGACTATCAAAACCCGCGCCGCCTCATCCGCGCCATAGAAAAGCTGCGCGCCGGCGCATCACTCGGTTCGGACAAATTGCCTCCGCGGTATGATGCGCTGATTCTTGGAATTGATGTGCCGCGAGAAGAGCTCTACAAAAAAATTGACCAGCGCGTTGATGAGCGCATTGAACAGGGCATGATTGAGGAGGTTGAGCGGCTGCGGCAAAATGGCGTGAGTGACGAATGGCTGGTTAATCTCGGCCTTGAGTATGCGTGGATTACCGAGCATCTGCAGGGCGCCTGGCCAAAAGACAAAATGATTGAGCGCTTGAAAGGCGCCATCCACGCCTTTGCGCGCCGCCAGATGGCGTGGTTCAACCGCGACCAGCGCATCCACTGGGTGCAAAGTACAGAAGAAGCCCGAAGCGCGGTGCGCGAATTTCTTGCGTAAAAAAAGAGGCCTGACTCGGAACATTGAGTCAGGCCGCGCCGCGAAACCAGGCGCGCCTAGCAGGCGCACAAGTTTCGGAAAGCGGCTTTGAGCGCGTGCGCGAGCGGCGCCACGGAAGGGGGCAGCTTATTCAGTGGCACATCCTGATGCTTCAACAACCACTGAATCCTCTCGCAGGTCTCTGCGTCAAAACTGCCGCAAGCGGCAAGGTAATCGTACGCATGCATCGCAGGCGATGCATGCTGCCACATGCGCAAACACGCGGTCAGAAGTTCTACTCTCTGTCCGTGCGTAAGCTCCCCGTTGAGACTACTGCGTCCCGGCATTCTACGAATCTCCCCGAATTCGTATGGTGAACGACTGGCCGCATGAGTATTGGGCGGCCAGGGCTTCGTACTGCGTACTCTGCTTGGCGTGCGTTCTCCGTTTTGAAAGGACAAAAAACGGCTTCCCGTCAGGGAAGCCGATGTTCGTGAAATAATGAAATGCCGGTGTTGCCGGAGCAGAAACCCGGCTTGTTCGTCTTATGCTTTGTCTTGTTGTTCCGGGGCATTTCTACCAGTATACTCCCTGCCCCACTGCCGCGCAAATCCCGCTTGTGGACAACTTTGACGCGGAGCATCTTCGCGATCCCGTCACTGCCGCTTGAGCGCTTTTTTGAGCAGTTTTGCCGCGAGAACCGGATCAGCCTTGCCGCGGGCCTCCTTCATCACCTGGCCCACAAAATACTGGAACACCGCCTTTTTGCCGGAGCCATACTCTGCCGCCTGCAAGGGGTTATTTTTGACGACCCCTGCGACAATGCCGGGAAGCGCACCCGAATCTCCCATGGCGCCCAAATCCTTTGACTCCAAAATATCCGTCGGGTCCCCGCCGGTTTTAACCATCTCCGAAAGTATGACCTGCGCGTTCGCTGCATTGACGCGCGACTGGTGCACCAGGGTGATGAGTTCAGCCATATTCTCGGGCGTGATCTTGATGTCCGCGATTGATGAACCGGCCGTGCGCAAAACGCCGAGCAGTTTGGACAAGAGCCAGCTTGAAACTAATCGCGCGAGTTTTTTCTTGTCCTGTTCCCATGCTTCTTCGCTGCTTTGGTCCGGGTCAAGCAAGGTAAGCCACACCTTGAGCTCGGAAATCACCTCCTCGCCGAAGCGTGCGAGCGCGCGATCAGACGCAAACGTCTTGGCATCAGCCGCGCTGAATCCATACTCTTGGACAAACCGTTGGCGCAAATCACGCGGCAATTCAGGAATGCCTTTTTTGATGCGGGCAACCCAAGACTCATCAAAATCCAGCTCCGGAATGTCCGGGTCAGGAAAGTACCGGTAATCAGCAGACCCCTCCTTGCCGCGCTGGACCACGGTTTTGGCGCTGTCCTCGTCCCAGCCACGCGTGCCCTGCTCGCCCGGCGCGTTGCCGGTCTCCTCCCACACTGCGGTTTGGCGCTTGATCTCGTAGACAAGAGCGCGCTCAACGGCCTTGAATGAATTCAAATTTTTGATCTCAGTCTTGGGATACAGAACTTCCCCCTCCTTTACCAAGGAGGGGGTCGGGGGGTGGTTCTTGGAGTGCATAGGCCGCAAAGAAACATTGGCATCGCACCGCAGATGCCCCTTTTCCATGTCCGCGTCCGACACCCCGAGGTAGCGCATAATCAAGCGGAGTTCGCGCAAAAACGCGCCCGCTTCTTCCGGAGACCGGATGTCTGCTTCGGTCACGATTTCCATCAGGGGCGTGCCCCCGCGGTTGTAGTCCACGAATGAATCGCCTTTTTCGTTATGCAAAAGTTTTGCCGCGTCCTCTTCTAAATGCAGGCGGTGGATGCGGATCGCGCGCTCCTCCCCGCCTATGACGATGCTCATGGAGCCTTTCACGCCGATGGGCTCGTCAAACTGGGAAATCTGGTAGCCTTTGGGCAGGTCCGGGTAAAAGTAGTGCTTCCTGTCAAACTTGGAATGGGGGGGAATCTCGCACCCCAAAGCAAGCGCGGCCAACACGGCCCACTCAATGGCCTGCTTGTTGGGAACCGGCAAGGTTCCCGGGTGCCCCAGGCACACCGGGCAGATAGTGGTGTTCGGGGCCTCGTTTTCGCCCTCATTTGAGCAACCGCAAAACATCTTGCTCTTGGTTTTGAGCTGCACGTGGATTTCCAGGCCAATGACCGGTTCAAGCTTCATTTATCTAACTCCAAAAACGTTACGTGGTACTCATCCGTATCAAGTTCTTTCCTGCTTATCACTCTACCAAATTCTCCGTATTCTGGGAAGAATGTATCAGCTTCAAAATTGCCGTCTATGACGGTCAAATACAGCCGGTTGATGAGGTGCATGGCGAGCTTGAAAATCTCTGCTCCGCCGATGATAAAAATTTCTTGTTGATCATGTTTGCTCGCTTCTTCAATCGCGTCTTCAACGGATGATACGACAAGAGCGCCCTCGGCTTTGTAGTCCGGATTTCGGGTGATGACAATGTTCAAACGCCCGGGCAAAGGCTTGTGGATGCCGAGCGACTCAAAGGTCTTGCGCCCCATGATCACCGGGTGCCCCAGGGTGGTCTGTTTGAAGTGCTTCAAATCCTCCGGGACGTGCCAGGGGATGGTGCCGTTGGCCCCGAGCTCGCGGTTTTTGCCGATGGCCGCGATTGCGCTGATGACTGGCTTTTGCATGCCTGTATTATACCGCAATCGGCGCTTTTATGGCAGGGTGCGGGTCATAGCCAACCAGCTCAAAATCATCAAACTCAAAATCAAACACGTCTTTGACTTCTGGATTCAGCTTCACCTGCGGCAATAAGCGCGGCTCGCGGGAAAGCTGTTCCCCTGCCTGCTCAAGATGGTTCTTGTAGATGTGCGCGTCCCCGAACGTGTGCACAAAATCACCCAGCTTGAGGCCCGTGGTCTGGGCCATCATCATGGTCAAAAGCGCGTAGGACGCAATGTTGAACGGCACCCCAAGAAACATATCCGCAGTGCGCTGGTACATCTGGCACGAGAGTATTCCGCGGTTGACGTAAAACTGGAACATGGTGTGGCACGCGGGCGGGGAATTGGTTTTGCTTTTGACGAGCTCCTGGATATCAGCCACGTTCCACGCATTTACGATAATGCGCCGCGAATCAGGGTTGTTGCGGATCATCTCCTGTGCCTGCGCAACTTGGTTAATGGTTGAGCCGTCCTTTGCTTCCCAACGGACCCACTGCTTGCCGTACACCGGCCCCAGATCACCCCACTCCTCGGCGAACGCCGCATCCTCTTTGATGCGCTCCACGAACTCTTTCATTTTCTCGTGCCACCCCTCCGTGTACATGGGAAACTGTTCAGTGAGCCCCTGGGCTTTCAACCACGCCTGGAATGGCCACTCGTTCCAGATATTCACGCTATTGTCCACGAGGTACTTGATGTTGGTATCGCCCTTCAAAAACCACAAGAGCTCGTGCAGAATCAGGCGAATCGGCACTTTCTTTGTGGTCACCAGGGGGAATCCTTTGGACAGGTCAAACCGAATCTGCCGGCCAAACACGCTGCGCGTGCCAATGCCGGTGCGGTCGCTCTTATCAATCCCGTTTTCCTTGATGTCGCGAAGAAGTTCTAAATACTGCTTCATACGCCATTATTGTAGCACGCGGCGCACCTGTTCCCAAATGAGCCCATGCACCTCCGGTATGGAGAGCAGGCGGCCGTCCGGCGCGCACTCAATGAGCTTGAAACCCGGAAACAGGGCGCACATTTCGCGGTAGGTCTGGGACGCAGCCTCAAGGTGGGAAACATCATCCTCGTGCACGTCGCGCGTGGCCCCGGACAAATACGCGCGCATCGCCTTTTGGTCAATGTTGAGCTGGCCGATCTGGGCCGGAACGTGCAGGACCACCGTGAGGTCGGGCCGCGGGATGCCGAACACCCCATACTCGTATTGGTCCAACCACTCAAAGTACTGCTGGCGCGCCTCGCGCGTTCGGAACTTCGCGCCCTGGTGGCCCATGTTCGCGGACACGTACCGGTTCGCGACCACCACCTTCCCCTGCTCAAGTTGTTCGGCCAGCCCGAAGCTCGCATCATACCGGTCCAGCATAAAAAAGAATGACGCAACATACGGGCTGACCTCGCCTCCGGTCCCGTACGCGCCGTTCAAATAGTTTTCAACCAAGCCCGCGGACTTTTTTCCGTACTGCGGAAAATCAGCTTTAACGGCAGCGTGCCCTTCCGCGCGCAAGCGCTCAATAAGCAGATCAGTCTGCGTCCCCTTGCCGCTCCCATCTATGCCATCTATGACAATAAATTTTCCACTTTCCTGCGGCGAGGCCGCTGATTGCGGAATTGACGAAACAGGCGCCCGATTGTCGGTTGACCCAAACCCTCCCCTGCCCGCATTGCCCGTGGCCAAAACCTCCTCCCACTCCGCCCGGCCGACCGGCAGAAACACGGCCTGGGCAACGCGGTCCCCGCGCTTGATGATGACGGGCGAATCGGTAGGGTTGTAGAACTGCAAAAGAATCTCGTCATTGTCCCCGCAAAAATCGCGGTCAATCACTCCCTCGGTGATAAGCAGTCCGGTCTTTTTCAAAGTGCTGGAGCGGTCCGTGACCCAGAGCATGTACCCCGCAGGAATCTCCACCGCCACATTGGATGGCGCGCGTCCCATGCCGCGGGCGGGAATCACGGTATCCGTCCGCACCACAAAATCAAACGCAACCGCGCCCGAGGTCTCGTACTGCGGGAGCGGGAGCGATGGATCAATCCGTTTGATGCGCACCCGCATACCTACTGCCAGGTCTGCTTAAAGTGCTTGGAGAGCTTGGGACCTGTGCCGGTGTAGGATGACCCGATTCCGGAACTGTACAAAACCTCCGGGACTTCCAGCATGTGCTCGTACACCATCTTGCAGATAATCTGCCCCCGCGTTAAGCGGAACGGCACGTTGTGCGCGCGCACCTCAAGCACCGCAGGCGTGCCCGCGCCCGCGCCGGCCTCGCCGAACCCCCAGCCCGGATCAAAGAATCCCGCATAGTGGGAACGCATCTCCCCGCTTGCGGTGTCGTAGGACGCCATTTCCCCGGCAAACGCCGGGGGGAACGTGATGCGCTCAATGCTCGCGAGCAAATAGAAGTTGTTGGGCACCAGAATCAGCTCCCCGTTCTTGGGGCGCAGGATGGGCTCCCAAAAATCACTGGGCTCATACTCGCCCACCAAGCCCAGGTCAATGGCCTTGGTGGTATCGTGCTTGGCGCGGAATCCGATCACCTCCCGGGTCTCAAGGTCAACGGTCAGCATCAAGCCCCCGCCATTGACGAGCAGCATGTTCTGCATCACGGGCGTGCCGCTCTGGTTAAACAAAATCCCGTGCTTCGCGTGCGCGAGCCGCAAATCGCTCTCCCGCGCGAGGTAGGGCCCCGCGGTGCGGAACCGCACCTGGTTTGCGGCAAGCCCGGGGTGGATCTTCACCACAAAATCCAAAGGGATCACCTCTAAATAGAGCTGGCCTTTGTACCCGGGGGGAATGTAGTCAAACCGCGGCGTGTGGTCGCACAATAATCTGACAAACAAGCCCACGCGCCCGATGGAGCTCTTGGGGTTCGCATACGCGTACATGCCCGGCGCCAAATCCACGTACTCGTTCAACGGGATGATGTAGGATGAGTTCGGCTCAAGAATGGTGCCGGGCTTGAGCTCAAAATCATAAAGCGTGCGCGCCTTCAAAATCTCCCAGATGGTCTCATTGGGCTTGGGCAGAAAGCTGGAGCTGGTGCGGTACACGCGGTCAGAGAGCGTCAGGTCCAAGGACGCGGGCTGGATCTGTTTTTCCGCAATCGCCCCTTTGGAAAAAATCATGGGGTTTGCCCCAAAAATGAGGTCTTTGATTTTTTGGTACGGCAGTGTCATACAAAAAAGGGGGCTCTCCCCCTCCCTGGCCCTTTAGTGTACCAAAATACATTGTGATAAGACACTAGACAAAACCGCACGGCTGTTGGCTAATCCGTGATGTTCTCCACCACTTCTCCCCAGGAACCTAAAAACCAGTGCTTACATCTGAACCGGAATGCCTGGACCCATAGTCGTGGCAAGGGTCACACTCTTGATGAACGTGCCTTTGGCTGCTGCGGGTTTTGCGGCTTTCACCGCGTCATACGCGGTCTGGATGTTCTCTTTGAGCTTGCCTGCGTCAAACGAAGCACGCCCCACCAGGATGTGGATGTTGCCCGTGTTGTCGTTCTTAAAGGAAATTTTTCCGCGGGAGAGCTCGTCAATGGCTTTTGCAATATCCGGGGAAACAGTGCCGTTCTTGGGAGAAGGCATCAAGCCGCGCGGCCCCAGGATTTTCGCAACCGGAGCAAGCTTTGGCATGAATGCGGGCTCCGCAACCAAGACGTCAAAATCCATCTTCCCGACCTGGATCTCTTTGATGAGCTCTTCCCCGCCCGCAATGTGCGCACCTGCGGCTTTGGCTGCGGCAGGGTTTGCGGTGATAGCAGCGATCTTCTGCTTCTTGCCCGTGCCGTGCGGCAGGCTCGCGGTTCCGCGCACCTGCTCGTCCGACTGCTTCACGTCTATGCCCGTGCGCACGTGGAGCTCCACGCCCGCGTCAAACTTAGTGTTGCCCGCATCTTCAAGCCGCGCCAACGCCTCGTCCAGGCTGTATGTTTTGCCAGCCTCAACTTTTTCTTTGAGCGCCCGGTAGCGCTTTGAATGTTTTGCCATAGGTTCTTCAGCCGCTTACAACGGCCGGAGTGGTGCGAACGAACGGAGACGAATCCGCTCTCCCACATGCGAATGAATTAAATCAACTTATTTTACCTCCAGCCCCATCTGCTTGGCCGTGCCCTCAATGGTCTTCATGGCGGCCTCAATGCCGTTGGCGTTCAGGTCAGGCATCTTCACCTCCGCGATCTCTCTGATCTGCGCCCGGGTCACGGTGCCCACCTTTTTTGTGTTCGGCGTGCCGGACCCGCTCTTGATCTTCGCGGCTTTCTTCAATAATTCGGACGCGGGCGACGTTTTGAGGATGAACGAAAAGCTGCGGTCCGTGTAAATGGTAATCACCGCCGGAATCACCTCGCCTCTCTGGTCCTTGGTCTTGTCGTTGTACTGGGCGCAGAACTCGCCCATGTTCACGCCATGCGGCCCGAGCGCAGTTCCCACCGGAGGCGCCGGGTTTGCGGCTCCGGCCTGGAGCTGCAGCTTGACCACTGCTTTCACTTCTTTCTTTTTCGCCATACGATTAAATCTTTTAAATCTTTTCTACCTGTAAAAAGTCCAGTTCAACCGGGGTTTCCCTGCCGAACATGGAGACCAGTACTTTAACTTTTCCGCGGGATTTGTCAACGTCGCTCACCTTGCCCTCAAATTCCTTGAACGGCCCGTCCACGATCTTCACCGGCTCGCCGGCCGAAAGGTCAACTTTGAACTCGGGCTCTTTCAGGCCCATGCGCTTCTGCATGGATGCGACTTCAGCCTCGGCAATGGGAGTCGGCGTGGTGCCGGTGCCAATGAACCCGGTCACGTTCGGGGTGTTGCGCACCACGTACCAGGAGTCGTCGGTCACGACCATCTCCACCAGCACGTAGCCGGGGTACACCTTTTCCGTCACCTGGGTGCGCTTGCCGTTCTTGATCTTGATCTTGGTCTCGGTCGGCACCATCACGTCAAAAATTTTGTCCCCCATGTCCAGGGATTCAATGCGCTGCTTCAGGTTGCGCGCCACGTTCTCCTCATAGCCCGAGTACGTGTGCAGCACGTACCACCTCCGCCCTAAATTGCCGGTCTGCTTCGCCATACTTAAAAGGCCGCGAGCGCGTACTCCAGAAGCCAGCTCAAGCCATAGTCTGCCCCGCCCAAAAATGCGGCAATGCCAACGGAAACTGCTATCACGAGGATCGTGGCATTCATGGTCTGCTGGCTTCCGGGCCACGTGACTTTGCGCAGTTCCTGGCGCGAATTCTTGAGGTATTGGATGATTGCGTTCATGTTTTCTATCTAAAAATGCCCCCCAGGGGCACCAATTACTGCACCCATTATACCATAATGGGAAAATAATGCAAGTGCCACGCTAAATATCCAAATTCTGCACGTCTTTCGCGTGCGTCTGGATGAACTTCTTGCGCGCCGGAACCTCGCTGCCCATCAAGATGTCAAAAATCTCATTCGCCTTTTCAGCGTCATCCATAGTCACCTGCTTCATGAGCCGCGTTGCCGGATCCATGGTGGTTTCCCATAGTTGGGAAGGGTTCATCTCGCCCAAACCTTTGTAGCGCTGGATGTTGATGGAGCCGCGCGCTTCCGTCACAATCGTCTCCCCTTCTTCCTCACCCAAATATCTAGCCTTTAATGTATCCAATTCAGCATCCGAGTACGCGTAGTGGAACTGGCGCCCCTTGTCCACGCGGTACAGGGGCGGCTGGGCGATGTAGAGGTGCCCGCGCGTAATCACCTCCGGGAAGTACCGGAAGAACAGGGTGAGCAACAGCGTGCGGATGTGCGCGCCGTCAACGTCCGCATCCGTCATGATGATGACGCGGTGGTAGCGCAGGTCGTCCATGTTGAGCATGTCCCCGATGTTCGTGCCCATGGCAATCACCAGGGATTTGATTTCGTTGTTCGCGAGCATCTTGTCAATCCGGGCGCGCTCCACGTTCAGAATTTTTCCGCGCAAGGGCAGGATGGCTTGGAATCTGCGGTCCCTGCCTTGTTTGGCCGAACCGCCGGCTGAATCCCCCTCAACGATGTACAGCTCGCACTCGGACGGGTCTTTGGATGAGCAGTCCGCAAGCTTTCCAGGTAGCGCAAACCCGTCTAAGGCTCCCTTGCGCAGCACGGTATCGCGCGCCGCGCGCGCCGCCTTCCGTGCCTGTGCCGCTAAAAGCGCCTTGCCGATGATGGCTTCTGCCTCGCGCGGATGCTCCTCCAGCCAAATCGCGAGGGCATCGGAAAATACCGTATCAACCGCAGGCCGCACCTCTTCGTTGCCAAGCTTTGCCTTGGTCTGGCCCTCAAACTGCGGGTCCATGACTTTCACGCTCACGATTCCGGTCAGGCCTTCTCTCGTGTCTTCGCCCTGCAGATTATCATCCTTTTCCTTCACAAACCCCTTGTTCCGGGCGTACGCGTTCAACGTGCGCGTCAGGGCCGTGCGGAACCCCACTAGGTGCGAACCGCCCTCAATGGTGTGGATGTTGTTGGCAAAGCTGAACACGTTCTCGTTGTAGTCATCCACGTACTGGAACGCAACCTCCACGTTCACGTTATCCAGCTCCTTTTCCACGTAAAACACGTGTTCATGCTTGGGCTCGTGGTTGCGATTGATGTGTTTGACGTAGGAGGCGATCCCGCCCTCAAAGTAAAAGCTGTACTCCTGCTCCGCGTCATCCCGCTCGTCGCGGATGGTGATTTTCACGCCCTTGGTCAAATACGCCTGCTGGCGCAAGTGGTCCAAAATGTAGTTCCAATCAAATTCCAGAGTGGAAAAAATCTGGTCATCCGGCTTAAACGTGATGGTGGTCCCGGTTCCGCGCGCATTGCCCACGGCTTTCACGGCCTTCAGGGGCTTGCCGCGCTTGTACTCCTGCACCCACAGCTTGCCCTCGCGCTTCACCTCCGCGCGCACGGTCTCGGACAGTGCGTTGACCACAGAAACGCCCACCCCGTGCAATCCGCCGGACACCTTGTACCCGCCCTGCCCGAACTTGCCGCCCGCGTGCAGTTTGGTCAAGACCACCTCAAGCGCGGACACTTTTACCCCGGGGTGCTTGTCAACCGGAATGCCGCGCCCATTGTCCGTGACTGATACCGTGGAATCCGGCAAGAGCACCACCGTGATTTCGTCCGCGTGCCCGGCCATGGCCTCGTCAATGGAGTTGTCAACCACTTCCCAAACGAGGTGATGCAATCCTTCGCGCGCCGTGTTGCCGATGTACATGCCCGGCCGCTTGCGCACCGGGTCCAATCCTTCCAAAACAGTAATCTGGGCCGCGCCGTATGCTGCCTTTTTCTCCTTGCCCGCCGATGAGGCGGGGTCTTTTTTTGGCTTTGATGCTGGTTTTACTGTTTTCTTGGGCATACGCTAGGCGTGCTTGTCTAAAAATGTGCTGTAAGAATCGGCAAACTGCTGAAAAACATCAGGGGCTTTCTGCAAATACGCATACACTTTTTTAAAATCAACATCTGCATACTCATGAATAAGCAAATTTCTGAATTTTGTCATATCCTTATTCTCATTGATTATTTGTTGCGGAACAACTCCGACTTCTCCCAAAAGGCGCACAATATCAGAGTAATCTTCGGCTGATTTTTGAAAAACAGTACTCAAAATATGATTTCCCGCATCAGTTATAATCGCAATCCCAATCGCTAAATCAAACATAGCCGCCCCGTTCAACTTTTTGTCAGCGATAAAATCCTCTTGAGTTTGCGCCTCTTCGGCATATTCCCGCAAATCACTGATGAGATCTTGCAATTTCATCAATTTTTTTTGAATTGATTTTCTATCTAGTGGGGACATATATTTCCGGTTTGCCAAATGTTTTATGAACCAAATGTCGGCGCATGATTTGATACTGTGTTTCGCGGATGTGGTTTGTGTCTTCGTATTCTCTCCTGATTTTTTGCTCAATCATAAATCGCTGTTCCTCATCAGTAACATACAGCGGCTTTGCGTAAAACACGGCGCGATGTTTCAACAGCGGGCTCTTGCATGTTTCCAAATTAACCACATCAACGCGGTCAATCTTAAACACACTCCCAATATCGGACATCATGCTCAACTCCAAATCAAACTGCTTGTCTTTTGGTACTTTCTTGGAAAAAACCACGGCAATGTCCACATCCGACAAAGGACCGACATTACCCCTGGCGCGCGAGCCAAACAAATACGCCAGCGCAACCTTGCGCTTTTCAAAAATCGGGGCCAGTTTTTGCTTGATTTCTTCAATGGTTTTGGTCATATAATCCAAGTTTGGATGATGATGTCAGTATAACAGATATTTTTGATGAAATAAAGGGTTGATGATGCAGTTTTTGCGCTAATGTTGGGGAAAAATAAATGATGAAATATGGCTAATTTTAGCCTATCTTGTGCTATTGACATTATTTTGTAGGTGTGGTATAATAGATACATAATCAAAAGCCAAAAAAACCGTTCTTTGATAGAGGTGTTGCGATGATTGCTTAAGCCCTTGAGCCATTATCGCAACACCTCGCAAAATAAGGACTGCCCGCAGAGGGCGTATGGACACATTTCCGCAATTCCGCGGAGATGGTCCCACTCAATAACGCCCGACAGGGCAGGAGAAAAAACAATGCGGTACCATTGGGCAATCATGAATGAAGACGGCCGGCCCCTGGCGTACTGCCAGGAAGACACCCACATCGTCCCGCCAGAGGGACGACACCAAGAAGTTTGCATTCGGGGGTACTTCCTCCGGAGGATCGGGAAATCCTCCAGCCGCTTCGTCCGGACCATGGACGAGGCACTGGCCCTCGTACCCGGCGGGGTGAGGTACGAAGGCTGGTACCGCGGGGCTACCTGGCCCTGCGGTGACGGCGTGCCCGACTGGTGACCCGTCACATCGGCAGTCGGACGAACTCAATGCAACCAATGCAACGAGTTTCGTCCGACTGCCACCTTTCCCTGCCCTCAACCAAAGTTGAGGTTAGAGAAAAGATTAAAACCGCTCTTTAATTGGAAGGTGTTGCTATAATGGCTTAAAGTCATTTGAGAGATTATAGCAACATCTTCCGTAGTTTTCACCCACCCTCGTACACAAGGAGATAAGACAGTGTTCACCCGTTTCGCAGTGCTCGCAGTAGCCGCGCTCGCGGCCATCACAGGGTGCGCGGGTCCTCGGACCCTCGCGCCCTCACACGTCGCTACCGACGACGGCGACTTCAACCACCCGCTCATCGAAGAGATGCAGGGGGTTGGTGCGGGCATCGCGCCCTCGCACAAAGAGCTGGCACGCATCACGGAGCTCGCCCGCGAAGCCGAAGCGTCGCTCAAGCAGGACCCCACCACAATAGTGACGAGCCACACCAAGACGGCGCGGTTCTCAACCGGCGCCATTGCCACGTTCGCATGGGATCTGGATACCGGCGGCGATGCGGAGCTCACCGGAAGGATGCTCATCAGCAGCAACACGGACACGGCAAACGATGAGCGCGATAGCGTGTTCACCTCGGTGCAGATCAAAGAGATGCGGACCACCCTCTTGGACGGCAGCGGACGGAGCAGTCGCACGGTCATCATATCCGTGTGGGCCAGCCGGATCGGCTGCGAGCCGCGCGAATCCAAACAGGAGCTCGCAAAGCTCCTCAAGGGGTTCGTCGGTTACTCAAGCAGCTATGTGGATATGGCGGAAGCCAACATCCACACCATCGCGTCTTGGCTCCGCGACGGCATGCCGGCCGCGGAAAACGTCAGTGTCCGGTTCACCGAGGAGAACGAACTCCGTCAGGCAGTCACGCGCGTGGCGCGCAACTGGCACACCTCGGTCCGCCGCGACAGCGTGTTCTATCGCGTGGTGAACGAGCTCTCGCGCGACGGCACGCGGCTCGTGCTTCCGTCCCACGTCAGCGAGCTCTCCCATGACCTGGAGGAGCTCAACGTCATCAGCGTGGCGGAAGAGCAGTGGGGCGCCGATGCCTGGCGCAAGCTCATCAAGTACCACGATGAGCAGGCGTTCGCCGCCGAGAAAGAGCGGCTCCTCGCCCTGGTGGAACGGCTGAAGGGATAGCCGAACCACCACCCCCCCCCCGCTCCCGCGACCGCGCAGCAGTAGCGCACCGGCAGTCGGACGAACTCAAACCAACGAGTTTCGTCCGACTGCCACTATTCCCTGCCCTCAACGAAAGTTGAGGTTAGAGAAAAGATTAAAACCGCTCTTTTATCCGAAGGTGTTGCTATAATGACTTAACAAATTGTTTGAGAGATTATAGCAACACCTTCGTAGTATTCACCCCACCCTCCCACAAGGAGAAAACAGATGTACCGATTCCGCTTCATCCTCGCGCTCGTGGCCGCCATGGCCATCGCAGTCGTGGCCTGCAGAGACAAGGCCGTGACCACGCTCAACGACATCGTCACCGACACGGTGATTGAGGTCGCCGTTGCCTCCCTCGCCCAGGACATCAAGGCGGGAGACGCGGGAAACTGGTCGTACGCCGACTCGTACGGCCCGACCTGGACCGCGAACACAAAGGCCCGGCACGCAATCTTCGCCGATCACCTCGGTGAGGATTGGTTCGACCTCGTGTACGACAACAAGACCGACTACCGGGAGCGGGCTATGCGCATCGCCCGCGAATCCCTGGACACGCCCGAGGAGCTGTGGGCCGCGTACCTTCGCCACAAGGCGAAGGTCATCGCCGAGATCCGAAAGCACGGCATCCAGGACGATGTCGTCAGATACTCAACCGCCGCCCTGCCCTACTTCTCGCCGCCGGGCGGCGAAGAGCTCACCGACCCCCACGGCGACCACGGAGCCAAGGAGTGGGCCGAACGTCGGCGAACCGAAGGCGGCGACGCCCTAGTCGTTGCCTGGGGCGAGGTCATCGCAGATCTCGCCAGTTCACTGTAGTCGCCCGCCCCCAACGGCGGCCGCATCATCGGCCCGCTGCCAAGCTAGAAGTTATAGCAAGGCAGCGGGTCTTTTTTTATGCGCGGGCTTATTTCACCGCATAATTTTTCGCGGCAAACACGTACTGCTCTATGAAGATAGCCTTAAATGGAATAATTGAATTAACCTCGTAAAACACGAGGGTCGCTTCGCGGTAGTCTTTCTCCTTTACGCTCCGATAGGATAGAGGCGCGCAGTTGTGCGCCAGCAATATCGCGTTTGCCATAATGCGCGCGGTGCGCTTATTGCCGTCATTAAACGGCTGAATGTAGCTGATGCCGAGCAAGGCCAAGAGGGCTTTGGCATAGGGGGTTTTCGCCCTTGCCATGGCGGCCGCCAGCGCCTCTACCGCCTCTCTAATCTGATGCGCGTTGTCCAGCGGCCGATACTTGGAACCGGTTACGCCGACCGGTTTTTGGCGCAATCCCGCGCCCACGCTTAAATCTTTCACTACCATGCCATGCAGTTGTTCAAGATTAGGGCGCGTCAGAACGCGAAACTCTTTCTTATGTTCGTACACAAACTCAAACGCGTCCTTGTGATTGAGAATCATGCGGGCTTCTTTTTTATCATGCCCAAGAGCTTCCTTGCGCTCTAAAATAAGCTTCTCCGTGTCAAGAAGCGTATACGTATTCCCCTCAATCTTTGATGATTTCCAGGACAGTTCTATGATGAGCCGTTCTAATTCTTTCTTTTGAATGGCCCGCGGTAACCGCGCCGTCCGCGCATGATATTCGTCGGTTGCCTTTTCAAGAGCGGCTTGTTCGGCCGGAGTGAAGATATCGGAGAGGAACGACGGCAGCAGATCAAAATTAAAACGCGCGAGCCCAAAGCGCTCGTCCGGTTCCGTGGCGCAGTAACGGTTCGCGTCCACCTCGCTCCAGATGCGCCCTAAAACGCTGATGCCGTACGCGCGCGACCGGCCGCGGCCAAAAGCGGCCAAAAGCCCCGCCGCGGCCATGCGGGATAGTTCTCGCTTAATGGTTACCAGCGAGGTTTCTTGGCCTTCTCTGGCCAGGCGGCTGTGAACCTCTGAAGAACTTATGAAATCTTGGCGTAGAAATAAATCCAGTATTTTTTGCTGCTTTGAACTGATTATGGTCATAATCGTATCATTTATACTAATTAATCGTATCAAAATGATACGATTATGTCAAACATATCGCCCGTAACCACTCACAATGGTAAGCTAGAAGTTATAGCAAGGTAGCGGGCCATTTTTTTTGACTAAAATAGCTTGTAGTGTTAATCTAGTAGTATAGAGAATCCAATACATATGGAAACAGCAACAATGCCTAAAAAAATAAGCTCCGCATCATTACACGAGCTTAAACCGTTTATTGTGCAGACAATTTCCGAAGTCTTGAACGACCCTGATTTTGGTTTAGAGCTAAGCGATCGGGCGCAGGCAAGGCTGCGGCAATCCAGAGAATCTTCGGATAAAACAATCTCGTTCAATGATGTCAAAAGAAAGTATCATTAAACCCATATGGGGGAATGGGAGTTGGAATTTTCCGTTGCGGCCGAGGATGACCTCGCCGCGCTTGATAACGAACTGCGGCAGAGAATCATCAATAAGCTTGATTGGTTTTTGGAAAATTTTGATTCGCTTTCTCCTGAATCATTAACCGGCGAGTACAGGGAATTTTATAAATTGAGAGCGGGCCAGTGGAGAATATTCTATAAGGTCAACTGGCAACAAAAGACAATCACGGTCCACTATATTGACCCGAGAGACAAAGCGTACAGGAAAAGATAGCGAGTGATGCGCACGCGGAAAACAACGCCATATTTTTATGCCGTTTTTTTATTCGCCGCCGTTTTTTTGACAATTCCGTGTTTTTGTAGTAATACAAAGAAACACGCTGCCCGCAAAAACAGCGCAACGCAACAAAAATTGACCTTTACATAACCACAAAGTGTAGAACGATTCATCAAACCCTTCCCCGAAAGGGAGAAAGAGCATAGGCTCATGAGCGGCGCAGGCACCGAAGAGGTCCCTTGGGCAAGTGCCGTAGTTGTCGTTACGGTCAGCGACAGCAACAACGACTTGGAGTGCGTACGGAAATTCGTGCGCGGGATATCCGCGCCCGATGCAGACCCGGCCGACTGTTGTGTGGATGTGGATGAGGTGCGGCAGTACAAAAACCGCCGGGGTGAACAGTGCACCGAGCTTTACCTGTTCCGCCCCCAAACCCCAAAACCCTAAGGAGGCAAGGCATGAACCTCACCCAGGAACAGCACGGAAATGTGGTTGTGGTCACGTTCCACGGCGATGTACTGGATGCGCGCAACGTCAAGGAATTCCGCCAGGCCATGGACCCCATCCTTGAGCAGCACGACACCATGATCCTGGACATGTCCGAGATTACATTCGTGGACTCCTCGGGTCTGGGCAGCCTCTTGGACTGCCTGCGCAAGCTCACTACTGACCGCGACGGCAGATTTGATCTCTGCAGCCTCACGAGGCCAGTGCGCACGCTCTTTGAGATGGTGCGCATACACCGCATTTTTGAGATCCATAACACCCGCGAAGATGCACTTCAGAGGCGCCAAAAAAAAGGCGCAGACACAGAGTAGTGTTTTTCCATCACGCACAAGGAGAGAAAAGGCATGAACATGGGTCGCACGGTGTTCGGGTACCACGCGGGCCGGGCAGGCTTGGACGCGGCCGGAGGAACTGCCGGGCCGCCGGTTGGCCTGGATGACCTCCGCAAGAGCGCGTACACGCATGTGGGCGTTCCCATGGACCACGCGGATTCCTACGTCCAAACACTCATCAGTGTTGCCGGAGTGAGAGTCATCCGCACCATGGAAGCGCAGTGGAACCCGGGCCTGAACAAGAGAGACCTCGGCCGCATCATCCTGGACTTTGTTGATGTGCACCAGCCGGGCCCGTTCCTCTCTACCTGGCTCATCAACATTCAGGAGCCGTGCCACGGGTTTGCCTGGAATCTGGAGCACGACATCACGGACGCGAGCCTGTACCCCATCACCGCGGCGGACATGCATCTCGCCAGGCTCTGGAAGTTCAACCTCGCGGTTCCTGCCCAGTACGTCGCGTTCCGGTGCCAGCAGTTTACAATCATCGCCCGGCTCATGAAAAAGCTGGGCGCCGCGCACTGGGGCGAGTTTACGGTCATCATCTACTCCGAGTACGGGGAGGGGGCGCGCGAACGGTACGGCTGTGACTGGAACCAGCTCTCAAACCCGTTCCTCAAGCTGGGCGCAGAGGCCTTGCCGCTCATTGACTACGCCCACTGCGCCTACTTCGGCGGGGTAAAGCTCTCTCCCGAGTACCGGAACTGGCTTGCGAGCCTGCCCGAGAACGGGCTCAAGGTCCTGCACAACACCCAACTGCCGCATCCCTTAAACACCCCGGAGGGCCACCGCGGCCAGGTCGCGGACAGGCTCGGGCTGATGGCAAACCGCCCGGGAGACGGGTTCGGAAGCTGCGACGCCGAGGCGGGAAAAGGCCAGCTGCACCTCTGGGACGACCCGGACCGGGACGTGAGCCGCGCCATCACCCAGGGCATGCGCCTTGCCAAGGACCCGGGCCTCGCCGTGCTGCAAAGCATGAGCTGGGGCCAGATCAAGGCGAGCATGGCGTAACGCGCGCCGCGCTCGCAGTACAACAAACGGACTCCCTGCCGCTCTGGCCGGGAGTCCAATTTTTTTTAAGGGCGAGGTTATCCCCAAAACTTGACGCTGTACACCGCGTACAAGAGGTACCCCATCACCAAGACCGCGCCCTCAAACCGCGTCAGCGTGTGGTGGGACTTGAAGAGTGCGGCAACCAGGATCGCGGCAAAGATGAACGCCGGAAAGTCAAAAATCAAAAGGTCCGGGTTGATGGCAATGGGCGAAATGAGCGCGGCAACGCCCACCACCAAATGGATGTTCATCACGTTGGAGCCGATCACATTGCCGATGCCGATGCCGGGCTGGTGCTTGGCAGCGGACACCAGGGTTACCACGAGCTCGGGGATGGACGCGCCGATTGCGATCACGAGAATGCCCACCAAGAGCTCGGACACGTTAAACTGCACGGCAAGCGCAAGGCTTGAATCAACAAACAATTTTGCGCCGAGGATGATGAGGACAAGCCCGAGTACAATCCGCACCCAGGCCCTGCCGGTTTTGAGCGCTTCCTTCTTGCGGCGCCGGTGCTTGTGCGCGCCCAGTTCCTTGCGCATCTCCGCGTGGGACGTGCGGATGGAGTACCACTGGAACGCAATGCCGAGGAGTATGAGGATGATGGCGTCCCCGCGGCTGACCGTAAGGTCAAACGCCAGAAAGTAGATGAGCACTGCGGCAAGCATGACCCAGGGAAACTCGTGCTTGAGGGTGCTTGCGTGGATGCGCAAAGGGGCTATCACCGCGGCCAAGCCGAACACGAGCGCGAGCTTGAGCACCGAGGAGCCGATGGCATTGCCGATGATGAGGTCATTCGCCCCGGAGAGCGAGGCCGTGATAGCGATGGACGTCTCGGGCATGATGCCCCCGAGCGTGACCACGGACAATCCCACCACCGCGGTTGAGACGCCCATTTTCGCGGCAAGCGCGGACGCGTGCGACACGAGCAAGTCAGCGCCCTTGTACAGGGCAAGTATGCCGATGCCAAAAAACAGGATTACGAAAAACATCATTGCAAACGTAGGTTAGTTTCTGTTTTGGTTTTGCGGAACTGCGGCTATGATGCGGCCGGTGGCGCTTCTTTTTCTTTCTTTTCCGCGGGCTCTGCGTCTTCCAGCAAGCGGAAATCCAGGTGGAATCCGCCCCAGCGCTTGGACGAAAAGTTGTACGCCCACGCCACAACGGCGCCCACAACGGCCCCGATGATCCCGAAGAGCACAATGCCGATAACGAGCGACACCGCGCCCGTGCCGAACGCCGTGGTTCCGGTTGCCAGGGAAATGATCGCAAAGATCACGTACACCACCACCGCGAGAAAGCCAGCCACGCGGGCTGATGATTTTAGGGAAACTGTTTTTAGTTCATACATATGTTTTACTTACCTAAACGAAACGTTGTATTTTTTTGCGAGTACTGACCGCAGTTTTTCCATAATCACATCAACTTCTTTTGATTCTAACGTCCGGTCCGTGGAGAAACAGGTGAGGCGCACGGTCAGGCTCGCGCTTGTTTCCAGGCCGTGGTAGGAATCAAACAACTCAACCTTTTTTATGAGCGGATTAAAATGGGAAATCGTAGCCTCAAGCTCCCTGTATTCTACCACAGAAGGCACGGAAAGCGAAAGGTCGCGCTCCACAACCGGGTAAAACGGAATAGGGGCGTATACTGCTTTTCCCTTTGCGCGGGCACCGGAGAGCGCCTCCACGTCAAGGAATGAGATTGCGCACGAGCTCCGAAACCGCAGTCCCGGAACCGTTCCTCTGGGATGGATGGTGATGAATCCAATGGGACGCTTGCGGACGCCTATGCGGTACGTGCCGCGCTCCTTTTCCATGGTCAGCTGCTCACCCGTGAATGACGCGATGATTCCGACTAAGGTGCGGAACAGTTCCTCGTCTGACTGTTTCGTGTTGATGAGCCCAATGGCCGCTTTCCAGGACTCGCCTTTTGTTTTGCGGAACACCTTGCCGATCTCAAACAAGCGGAACGCATCGCGCGAGAGCAGTGATGAATTCTTGGAAAGTTTTTCCAGCATCCACGGCCCAAGCGAAGTTCGCAGGTACGGAAATTCATCGTTGACCGGGTTGGTAAGCTTGATGTGCTCCGCCTTTGCGTGGCCCGAAAGTTTGATGGCGCTTTCCTGGTAGAACGAGTACGTCAAAAGCTCCGTGAATCCGAGGCCCGCCAAAAAGTGGCGCAACGCATGCCGCAGCTCGTGCAAGGGTAGAACCCTCGGGCTTGCAAGCGTTGCCATGGGCAAGGTCTTGGGGAGCTTGTTGTAATCAAGCATCCTGCCGATTTCTTCTATGAGGTCAGCTTCCTCACGTGTGTCATGCATCCGCCATGACGGAATCTTGACCTCTAATTTCCCCCCTTTGCCAAGGGGGGGACGAAGGGGGGGTCTTGACGTGCCAGCCACGACAAATCCCAGTGATTGCAGGATTGACTTGATTTTTGATGCCGGAACCGCAACTCCGAGCAAGCGATGCGCTTCAGCCACTGACAATTTGATGGAGCGCTTGGGAACTTCCGCGCTTCCGGATGACACAATGCCTTTGAGCACCACGCCGCCTGCCAGGTCGCGGATAGAGGCGGCGGCGCGGTCAATCGCCTCTTCTACGATACTTGGGTCCACGCCTTTTTCAAATCTGCTGGATGATTCACTGCGCAATCCAAGAGCTTTTGACGTTGCGCGCACAGATGCGCTATTGAACACCGCAGCCTCCAGGATGATGTTCTGGGTGCCGTTATTGATGCCGGATTCTTTACCCCCCATAACCCCGGCAATTGCCGCGGCGCGCTTCTCATCAGCCACCACGAGCATGCTTTCCGTGAGCGTGTAGGTTGCATCGTCCAAGGCAATGATTTTTTCCCCGCGCTTTGCGCGCCTAACAGTTATCGTGTCCCCTGCCATCTTGTTCGCGTCAAATGCGTGCAAGGGGTGGCCCAACTCGTACATCACGTAGTTTGTCGCGTCAACCACGTTGTTGATGGATGCAATGCCAGCCTGGGCGAGCCGGTTGGAAAGCCACAGCGGAGACGGCGCGACTGAAACGCCCTGGATCACGCGGGCGCAATAGAGCGGGCAGAGCTTCTTGTCCGCGATTTTAACGGTGAGAGATGATGATGCGCTGGTGCCGCTTTCCTTTATTCCCCCTCCTTTATTAAGGAGGGGGCGAGGGGGTGGTTTGAGCTTGAGCCCATACAGCGCCGCAACCTCCCTCGCAAGCCCGCGTATGGAAAAACAGTCGCTGCGGTTCGGGGTAATGGCAAGCTCCAGCACAGCCTCATCTAATCCAAGAAATTTGACCGCGTCAGCCCCTATTTTCGCGTCTTTGGGAAGAATAAAAATGCCGGAGTGGTCATCGTTTATGCCCAGTTCTCTTGGTGAGGCCAACATGCCGTGTGATTTGATGCCGCGCACGGATCTAGCCTCTATCTTCAAGCCCGGAACGCTTCCGCCAACCAAAACGCAGGGAACCTTTTGGCCGACCGCAATGTTCGGGGCGCCGCACACAATTTCCAGCAATGACTTGTTGCCCACATCAACGTACGCGATCTGCAACTTGTCCGCGTTCGGGTGCGGCTTAATGTTTTTGATCTGGCCCACCACGATTTTTGACAAACCATTGGCATTGTCCGTAATCTTCTCAACTTCTGAACCGGACAGCGTTAAGCGCTCCGCAATCTCGTGCGGTTTCGCTTTCACGTTCACAAATTCTTTCAGCCAACTGATTGGTAGATTCATATTAAAACTGCTCAATAAACCGCAAATCCCCGCCGTATGAGAGGCGGATGTCATCAACCCCGTAATACAGCATCATCAAGCGGTCAATGCCCAGGCCGAACGCAAAGCCGGACCACTGTGCGGGGTCAACCCCCATATTAGCCAATACATTCGGGTGCACCATGCCCGAGCCGAGCGTCTCTATCCAGCCTGACTGCTTGCAGAACGAACAGCCCTTTCCCCTGCACAGTAAACAGCTCATATCAATGTCCATGGACGGCTCCGTAAACGGGTAAAAGTGCGGGCGCACACGGATTTTGACCGCATCTCCGTACAAGCGTTTGAGGAAGAGTTCCAGGGTTCCCATGAGGTCGGTCACGCTGATGGCGCGGTCAATCACCAGGCCCTCCACTTGGTAGAACGTGGTTTCGTGCCCCGCATCCGTTCGCTCGTTGCGGAACACGCGCCCCGGAACCAGTAATCGCACCGGCGGCTTACGCGTCTTCATGGCGCGGATTTGCACGGGAGACGTGTGTGTGCGCAGCACTAAGGGGCGGCCGCGCTTGTCAGCCTTGCCAACGTAAAACGTGTCCTGGATGTCGCGCGAGGGGTGGTCGCGCGGCACGTTCAGCAAATCAAAATTATACTCCTGGGTCTCCATCTCCGGGCCCTCCACCACCTCATACCCCATCGGAACGAAAATAGCTTCTATCTTTTCCAAAAAAAGGGTGATGGGGTGCACATGCCCGACTGCGGGCGCAATTCCCGGAAGCGTGTGGTCAAACTTACGTGACGTTGATGTGCCTGCTGGCGAAACAGATTTCTTTTTTTGGATGATGTCCAAAATGTCTTTTTTGACGTCATTGATGAGCTTCCCGACTGCCGGGCGTTCCGCGTCAGCCAAAGATTTCATTTCCTTGGAGATGCGCGCGAGCTCTGCTTTGCGCCCCAAAAACTGCGTGTACAGCTTTTCAATGGCTGCCGCGTCAGTTGCTTTCTCAAACGCAGCCATTGCGTCCTTCCGCAGTTGTTCCAGGCGCTTCTTCATAGCCCCTGCGCCTCCTCCTTGCCGATGAAGAACACCTCAATCAGCACCACCGCAATAATGAGGATCCCTGCGTTCCACCAGGTGAGCAGTTCAAAGCGCGAGAGATACAAAGCCAGCACCACCACGATTGACAAAAATGACGCTTGGCGCAGGCTTACGGCGACTGGCCGATCTTTCTTGCGCAAGCGGCGTGTTGCGAGCATGAGCGTGCCGAGCAAGCCCCATAAAAACAAAAACAGAGATGCGGTCACAAACACAAACCCGGTCCACGCCGCTGACCTCGGATCAACATTGGTGAGGCCGAAAAACAAGAGCCCCGCAAAAACGAGGGTCGTAACCAACATGCCGATGATGGCGTTTTTGTGTTCCATACAGCCTGTATTGTAATAGAAACACGCCCTTTTGACAATACGGGGCGCCCTAGATGATGCCCGCCTCCCCCAAATCACGGAGGTACTCCACGTCTTCGGACGGGAAAAACCGGTCCTCGGAAGGGCTAAAGTCGCTCTCATGGATGCGCTTGATCACGCCTAATATCCAGTCTTTCACTTCCTGCTTGTCTTTGTCCGTCCCGATGAATGGCACGAGATTTTCTCCAGACTTAATGTTCTCGGCATCAATATAGTGGTACGCCAGCTCGCCAATTTTTTCCCTGAACACCTCTTCCGCCGCAATCTGGTAGATGAGGAGCTGGAACTTGTCCTCTTTGGAGAGCGCTTTTTTGGGCGTGCCGGTCTTGTAGTCAACGATCCTAATGGAGCCGTCAGCCAGCTGGTCGCAGCGGTCCATCCTGCCCACAATGGTATACTCCCCGACTTTGATGCTGAATCCGCGCTCAAGCGCTTTTACCTGCGGGACAACGCCGGATTGAGAGAGGTGTTCGTAAAAATCCTTGAGCCGGCTTGCGCCTTGCTTGCGGTATTTTTCTTTCTGCTCCGCGTCCTCGTACCAGTCATCAATCCAGCTCTTTTCATAGATGTCCAACAGCTCATCAAGCGCCACGCTTAATCCGTTTTTTGGCGATTCAGTGCGGTTGCCGAACAAATCAGTCTGCCCTGCCCGCTGCTTCTGCGAAACCAGCTGGAAAAACTGCTGCAAGGCGGCGTGCATGGTGGAGCCGTAGCTGAACACGTACTTCCCTTTCATAGGCACCTTGTAGATGAACTGCAGTTTGTACTCAAACGGGTCAGCGTCAAAAATTTTAAGCTGGGTGAACGAAAAGCGCGTGGGAATCGGGAGCTTGAACGGCGCTGTCGGGCCGCGGCGGGCGCGGGGCAAAAAGCTCGTGTGGTCTCCGGCCAGGGCCTTAACGCTCGGCGCAAACGGCTTGTGCGCTTCTCCAAGTTCAACCAAAAAACGCGATAATTTTTTCTTCTGCGTTCCGCCGTAGCTCTCGGCAGAGGTAAAAAAGAGCCCACTCTTCGCGCGCGTCATGGCCACGTAAAACAACCGTCGCTCTTCCTCCAGGTGGTGGTCCCCCTCGGGAATCACTTCTTTGATGAGCGCATCCGGAATCTCAATAGCCTCG
The DNA here is from genome assembly GCA_016181765.1 of Parcubacteria group bacterium. NCBI lineage: Bacteria > Parcubacteria group bacterium. The sequence continues at coordinate 242,989 of JACOYR010000004.1, forward strand.
CGGCGTTCAATGGTCGGAAACCTCCGGTCCACCAGGTTGGTGACGAATACATATTTGAATTCCAAGCCTTTGGCGCTGTGTATGGTCATGACCCGCACCATTTCCGGCCCGCTTTCCGCATCCGGCGGCAGGGACCCGGAATCCCCGGAATCGCGTTCCTGTTTGATGATGCTGACGATATCTTTGACGCGGCCGTCCCCGATCGCGGCCTCAATTTCCTTGAGATGCTCCCAAAAGTAGCGCAAGTACCGGTATTCGCGCATTGAATCCGCATCCGGCATAGCGTTCAGATAATCAAAGTACCCCTCATCCTGCATCCAATCAAATAATAGTGAGGTTGGCTTTTGGGTCTTGGCTGCATCCCCGTACTTTTCAATCCAGGACCGCACGCGTTGCATCTCAAGCAGCGCGTCACTGTCCGAAATACCGGCCCGCTGGGGCGCGCGCAAAAGCTCGTACAAGGCAACATTCTTTTTTGATGCGTAGTGCGTAAGCTTGATGATATCCTCAATCGGGATAGTTAAAAACAGAAGATTCAGCAAGCGGAATATGGCGCGCGACTCGTGGTAATCGTCCAACACGTCAAAAAACGCGAGAATGTTCGCCACAATGGTGGTTTTGTACAGCCCGGATGCCGCATAATTTTGGTGCGGGATGTTGATTGATGCGAGCGCATCTTCAAAAATCGCGGCTTGACTGTTTGCGCGGACCAAAACCGCAAAATCGTTCCAGGTAGCATCCTTGTCCCGCTTTTTTAATTCGGCGATTGTTTCCGCCACAACGCGCGCCTCGTCCGGCGCTGACGCGCAGTGCAAGTGCTCAACTTTCGCAATTTCCTTGGTCTGTGATACAAGCTTTTTATTTAGATCAAACTGCTTGGCAGCCTCCAGGCGGTTCGGGTTGTTGAGCTGGATAAAGTCGTACGCCGCGTCCAGAATGGCCTGGCCGCTGCGGTAATTTTTTACGAGCGCCACCGTGGCCACATCCTTATAGTCTTTTGAAAATTGAATGACATTGGACATGCTTGCCCCGCGGAACCGGTAAATGGACTGGTCATCATCCGCCACCACCGTAAGATTGTCCTGGGGCTTGGCCAGCATTTTCACCAATTCATACTGCGCCCAGTTCGTGTCCTGGAACTCGTCAACCAGCACGTGCTTGAACTGCTCCTGGTACTTTTTGAGCACGCCCGGGCGCTCGCGGAACAGCTTCAAGGTATAGTTGATGAGATCCCCGAAATCCATCTTGTTATTATCCAGCAAGAGCTGCTGGTAGGCGTGATACGCATTCGCCATTTCCACGACGCGACACGCCTCCTCCGAATCCCTCTTCTCTGTCTTTGAACTTTGAGCTTTGAACTTTGAACTTTTGCCGCCGCTCGCCTCCATGTCATCAGATGATGCCCGCAAAGATTCCGCATATTCTAAATACGCCTCCGGCGTTATCTCTTCATCTTTCAAACGCGAAAAGTGCGAGAGCATGGAGCGGATGAACTTGGTGGGATTGTTCGTGGGCTGGTAGTAGTCCAAATTAAATTTCTGCAAGTGCGCGCGCACCAAGAGCCACTGGCCCGTGCCATCCAAGAGCTCAACATCCCCGGGCAAGCCAATGTCCAGGGCATGGCTGTCCAAAATACGCTGGCAGAACGTGTGGAACGTGGACACCCACAAATCCACGTACCCGTACGGCAGAAGCTTATCGCAGCGCTCAATCATTTCATCAGCCGCCTTGTTGGTGAAGGTCAAGGCCAATATCTCGTCCGGCTTGATGCCTTGCTCCATAATCAACCAGGCAATCCTACGGGTGATAACCGTGGTTTTGCCGGTGCCGGCTCCGGCCACAATCAAAAGTGGCTTGCCTTTGTGCTCAACCGCCTTTTTCTGTTCCGGATTGAGCCCTTCTAATATCTCCCCTACTCGCTGAGGAGGGGGCGAGGAGGTGATTTCTGTTTCCATAGCTCTATTGTATCACAACCTTGCGAATTTACAGCCATATTAGCGAAAAATCATTATTTTAGGCTAATTAAAGCCCTATTTTACTACCGGTATTTGACTATTTTCTATGGGTATGGTATAATTATATAGTGAATTGAGGGCTTGAGAGAACAAATAGAGATTCTTGTTCCATATTCCGCCAGAAAGGCGGACACATTTGGGGAGGTGTGATATGCAACGTCTTGCAGGAGCGGTGTTGCTCGCCATCGTGGCGGGCGTTGTGATGTACAGCATGCACGTGGACCGCCAGTACGAGGTCATGGCGGCCCGCGCGGCGTGGGAGGAAGCCGCGACACTCAACCGGCCGAGCGCCACAGCGCAAACCCTCCTGTGCCGCATAGAGCGGCACAAGGACACCATCATCGCGGATGGCATTGCGTCCGCAGACTCGTTTCAGGCCGTCCAGAGCCGCCTGGATATGCTGTGGGAGGCCTACTGCTGGCTGGAAGACGAGCGGCTCGCGGCATCGCCAGCCGCAGGGGGCGAGGTCACGCTCGGCAACGAGTAACACCGCGGGCGCCGCGCCAACACTGGACTGACCCCCCTCCCCCGAAGCCCGACTGGACTCACGTCCGCCGGGCTTCTTTATTTTTGTGTGAATGGCCCTATTGCTTAATCTTCCTTATAAACTCCTCGGGCGCAACAACAGTTGTAGGGCTCTCACTCGCGCTTGCAACAAGGTAGGGTGTATTGTTGTATTCTTCGTACATTATTGCTATAATGCAATTATTGATAACTCCTTACCTTTCAAACCTATGAATAACGATGAAGAACTAATTAAAAAAGCCGATATTCAGAGGATAGCAGAAGAAGGGGCGAAGATTTACGACCAGATTAAGGTCAATTATGACCCCAAAGAAAGGGGCAAGTTTTTGGCTATTGATATTGATAGCAAAAAGGCATATCTCGGCAACACAAGTGCTGAAGCGTTGGAGCTGGCAAGACAAAATCATCCCAATAAGGTCTTTTATGTTGTGAAGATAGGATTTGATGTTGCCGAAACAATGGCGAAAACATTTACTGACAGCTTTAAGTAATTTGTAAAATGATTAGCGGCGTATTTGTAGAAAACATACCCTTAATAAAAGTTGTAGTGGCTTGGGGGCAATCAGTGCAAGCCCCTTTTGTTATTTTGGACACTGGTTTTACTGGTGATTTTCAAGTAACACCCAAGATAGCAGGAGAACTCGGTCTCCAAGTTGCTGGTGTTACAAAAACACAAATTGCCAATGGCGATGTTATTGAAGTTCCCGTAGCTCTCGCAGTTGCGGCGATGGAAGGGGCGGTAAATTACATTCAAGTTTTAATATCTGAAAGTATGCCGTTAGCTGGTATCAGCTTTTTGTCTAAATTTGGCTATAAGGCAAGTATAGATTGTAAATACAGAACTGTGGCATTGGAGAGAATGATATAGTGACTAGTGCGGTGGGTTTAAGTTGCCGAGGACGTGATGCAAAAATCCATGCACCGGAACACTAATCATGAGCAGTGGCGGTTCCCCATAACTAGAGAGCGCCTACGGCTTCGGCAGCTTGCGGTACTTGTTAGCCACGCGCACGCGGGCAAATTCCTTTTCCAGCTTTGCTTGCAAGGCCGCGTAATCAACGTCTTCGTGGTGGCGCGCCTCGGACATCAGTTTCTCGGCGCGCTCATGCGCTTCCTTGGCGCGCGCCACGTCAATTTCTTCGGCGCGCTCGGCCGTGTCCGCCAGCACCACCAAAGAATTGTCCGGCCGCACCTCGCAAAATCCGCCGGAGACGGCCAGGGCGTATTCTTCCTCCCCTTTCTTGCAGCGCAATTCACCGCTTTGCAAAACCGTAACCAACGGTATATGCCCGGGTAAAACAGTAATTTCGCCGGACGTGGTCATCATGGTAACTTGGTCAATCTGGTCTTCAAAAACCACGCGCTCCGGAGTGATAATTTTGAAGTTAATCGTGCCCATGGTTACTTGACCTCATCAATCCCGCCCTTCATGTAGAACGCCTGCTCCCCCCGCTCATCATGCTTCCCGTCCAGAATCTCGCGGAAGCCGCGGATGGTTTCCGCCAAAGTCACGTACTTGCCCTCGGTGCCGGTGAACGCCTCGGCCACAAAGAACGGCTGGGACAGGAACTTTTGGATCTTACGGGCGCGGGCCACGGCAATTTTATCTTCATCGGACAATTCTTCCATGCCCAAAATGGCAATGATGTCCTGCAAATCTTTGTAGCGCTGCAGCACCTTCTGCACGTCCCGGGCCGTGCGGTAATGCTCAACACCCACAATATTCGGGTCTAACATCGTGGAATTGGAATCAAGCGGATCAACGGCCGGATAAATACCCAATTCCGTCAATGACCGGTTCAACACCACCGTGGAATCCAAATGCGCGAACGTGGTGGCCGGCGCCGGGTCCGTCAAGTCGTCAGCCGGCACGTACACGGCCTGCACCGAGGTGATGGAGCCCTTGTCCGTGGAGGTGATGCGCTCCTGCAACAAGCCCATTTCCGTGGCCAAGGTCGGCTGGTAGCCCACGGCCGAAGGCATGCGGCCGAGAAGCGCCGAAACCTCGGAGCCGGCCTGCGTAAAGCGGAATATGTTGTCAATGAAGAGCAGTAAGTCCCGGCCCTCTTCATCGCGGAAATACTCGGCCATAGCCAGCGCGGTCAGAGCCACGCGCGCCCGCGCGCCCGGGGGTTCATTCATCTGGCCGAACACCAGCGCGGTTTTATCCAACACGCCGCTCTCTTTCATTTCGCGGTACAAATCATTGCCTTCCCGGGATCGCTCGCCCACGCCCGCGAACATGGAATAGCCGCCGTGCTCCTGCGCGATGTTGCGGATCAGCTCCTGGATGACCACGGTCTTGCCCACCCCGGCGCCGCCGAACAGGCCCACTTTGCCGCCCTTCAAGAACGGACAGATTAAATCAACCACTTTGATGCCGGTTTCCAAAATTTCGTATTTAGTGGACTGCTTGGTGAACTCCGGCGCGCGGCGGTGGATGGGATACTTCTTTGCGGCTTTGGGCGCAGGCAGGTTGTCAATCGGATCGCCGGTCACATTGAACATGCGGCCCAACGTCACCGCGCCCACGGGCACGCTGATCGGCTCGCCGCGGTCAATTACTTCCTGGCCCCGCTCCAGGCCGTCGGTGGTGGACATGGCCACGGTGCGCACCACATTCCCGCCCAGATGTTTTTGCACTTCCAAAACCAAAGTAGAGCCATCCGGCAGTTTGGTTTCCAAGGCATGGTAGAGCTCCGGCAGCTTTTCGGGAAAATGTACGTCAACGACCACGCCGATGATTTGTGTGATAATGCCCTTGTTCATAACGATTATGCTAGAGCCGCTGCTCCACCGACGATTTCCGAAATTTCTTGCGTAATCGCGGCCTGGCGGGCTTTGTTATAAATATAGTTTAATTCGGTGATCATGTCAGCCGCCGCGTCCGTGGCGTTCCGCATGGCCAGCATGCGGGCGCTGTGCTCCGAGGCGTCGGATTCCAGAATCGCCTGGTAGATCTGCATTTCCACGAGCCGCGGCACGAGCGCGGTTAAGGTGTCGCGCGGATTCGGCTCAAAGAGGAATTGCCAATGCGGGCCGGATCCTTGCGTGGGGACAGCTGCCTCCTCCGGCCTGGCCAGGGGCAGGAGCTCTTTCAACTGCGGCGTCTGTTTTAACGGCGAAATAAAATCCGTATAGGCCAGCACAACTTTGTCGTACTTTTTGCTGATGTACTCGGCCACCGCCGTCTGTGAAAGCGGCAGGGCCTCTTCCGGCCGGGTGGTCAAATCAATCTTCGGGAATTCCGCCGCAACCGCATGCCCGTAGCGCTGGTAAATTTTTTGCCCGCGCGTGCCCGCGAGCATCACCTCCACCTTTGTTGCACCCCCTGCCTCTGCTTCTGCGATGTACTCGTGCACCCGGGCGAGCAGGCGGCTCGCAAATCCGCCCGCCAATCCGCGGTTGGAGGTAATCAGGATCAAGCCAATGGTGTTAATCGGCCGGCGCGCCAGGAGCGGATGATGCGCGATGGCAGTTTTGGCCGCAATGTCCGAGAGCATCTGCCAGGCCAGGGCCGCGTACGAGCGGCTTGCGAGCACGTTGGCCACGGCCTTGCGCATCTTTACCGCGGAAATCATTTCCATGGCTTTGGTGATCTTCTTGGTGGAGCCGACGGACTTGATGCGCCGCTTGATTGCCTTGGTGTTAAGCGGCATAGTCCTCGCACGCAGTCTTTAATTCGCCTTCTATGGAATCGTCCCACTCGCCTTTCCCAATCTTATCAAGCAAATGCTTATGGGTTTTATTCATGTGGCTGTGAAACTTTTCTTCCCAAACGCGGATATCCGGCACCCCTACGTTATTGGCAAAGCCGTTGGAGATGGCGTAAATCACGGCCACTTGGTTGGCCGCGGGCAGGGGCGCAAACTGCGGCTGTTTTAGAATTTCAACCAGGCGCTGACCCAAATCAATCTGCTTTTTGGTTTCCGGATCCAAATCGCTTGAGAACTGGGCAAAGGCTTCCAGCTCGCGGAACTGGGCCATGGCAAGCTTCATCTTGCCGGCCACTTTCTTCATGGGTTTAATCTGCGCGGCCGCGCCCACGCGGGACACGGAAATGCCGATATTAAGAGCCGGTCGGATGCCGCGGTAGAACAAATCGGTTTCCAGGAAAATCTGGCCGTCCGTAATGGAAATGACGTTGGTCGGGATGTAGGCGGTCACGTCCCCGGCTTGGGTTTCAATAATCGGCAAAGCCGTGATGGAGCCGCCGCCCGACTCCTTATTACGACGACAAGCCCGCTCCAGCAGGCGGGAATGTAAATAAAATACATCCCCCGGATAAGCCTCGCGGCCCGGCGGGCGGCGCAGCAAGAGCGAAATTTCGCGATAGGCCCAGGCCTGCTTGGATAAATCGTCGTAAATCACCAGCACGTCTTTCCCTTGATCCATAAAATATTCGGCCATAGCCACGCCCGCGTACGGCGCAATATAGAGGAGCGAGGCCGGATCCGAAGCGCCGGCCGAAACCACAATCGTATAATCCATGGCCCCGGTTTCTTTAAGTTTCGCCACCAAGCGCGCCACCTTGGATTCTTTCTGCCCGATGGCCACGTACACGCACACCATGTCCTGGCCTTTTTGGTTGATGATCGTGTCAATCGCCACCGCGGTTTTGCCGGTCTGCCTGTCGCCGATGATGAGCTCGCGCTGGCCGCGGCCGATCGGAATCATGGCGTCAATGGCCTTGATGCCGGTCTGAACCGGTTGCGACACGCCCTGGCGGGTCGCAACTCCGGGCGCGATCCGTTCAATAGGATAGAATTTTTTTGATTTGATGGGAGATCCCCCGTCAATGGGCGCGCCCAGGGGATTGACGACGCGGCCGATCAGCTCTTCGCCCACGGGCACGGACAAGATGCGGCCCGTGCGCTTAACCGTATCCCCTTCTTTAATATGGGCATATTCGCCCAAGAGCACGGCGCCGATGGTTTCTTCTTCCAGGTTCAGAGCCACGCCAAAGGTAGCGCCGGGAAACTCCAACATTTCATTAAACTGGCAGCGCGTTAAGCCTGACAAGCGGGCAATGCCGTCCCCGACTTCAATCACCGCGCCCACCTCCTCAACGTGGACCGCGCTCTCAAAGCCCTCTATCTGTTTTTTTAGTTGTTCAACAATGGCATTGATTGACATAGGTTTAAGAAGCTAGCTTCATCGTTAAGTTGCGTAATTGGGTGGCCGCACTGGCGTCAAAAATGGTATCCCGGCTCCGCACCACCACACCGCCCAGGAGGCGCGCGTTGCGCGTGGTTGTGGCCTCCGCTTTTTCGCCGAAAATTTTTTTTATGCGGCCCACTGTTGCCCCATCCAGCAGAAAGGCGCTCTCTATGTGAATCTCCGCAATCCCTTCTTGGGCCTTGGCGTAATGGATGAATGCGCCGATGATCCTGTCCGCGCGCCGGAGCGCGCGCTCGCGCGCCAGGAGCGCCGCAAAATGCCGAATGGCTTTTTCCAAGGCCGCGCCGCGCTTATTGGCCGTGATTTCGTACAGGGCGCGCGCATAGGTTTGGGGAGTTCTGGTATCCATACTACGCTTTGAGCTTGCTGATGATGCCCGCGATCAGCTTCTTGTCTTTTTCTGCGGTCATCTTTTCGCCAATGAGCTTCTCTAAAGCCGCGCCCACCACCCCTGCCGCCTCTTCCTTGAAAGCCGCCATCATCTCTTCTTTTTCCGCCTGGACCGTGCGCTTGGCTTGCGCAACCAGGCGCTCTATCTCCACGCGCGCCTTGGCTTTCAGCTCCTCGGATACTGCCCCGGCCTCGTTCGCCGCAGCAATCAGCACTTTTTCCGCTTCCACTCTGGCCGCGTGCATGCGTTTTTTGTAGTCAGCCTCGGACGCGGCCAGGCGGCCCTGGATCTTCTCGGCGTTGTCCAGGCTCTGGTCAATGACGTTTTTCCGTTCCTCAAGTTTTTTTGCGAGCGGCTTTAAAATCAGCCACCACAGTATGGCCGCCACCAAAACGAAGTTCCCAAGCTGGAATAAAAACAGGCGCACATCAAGCCCGAACGAGGCTAAAATATCCATAAAAAAATAATCTTATTCGGGCTGTCCAGCAAGTGAACGGCCCAATAAAACTACTTCAAAGTGAACACCACCACCAACGCGTAAATGGCGATGGACTCGGCAAACGCCGCGCCCAAGAGCATGGGCACAAACACCTTGCCCGATGCCTCGGGGTTGCGGCCGATTGACTCCAGGGCTTTGGCCACCAGGCGGCCGATGGCGAGCGCGGGCCCCAGGCCGCCGATCGCTATGGCAAAGGCCTTGGCCAGGACCACGACTGATTCATGTTCCATATCATTTCCTTTCTTACGGGCGCGTCCGGCCGAGGGGAAGTATGTTTAACCTCGCCGCGGCGCCCACTCTGATAAGTAATGCTAATGCGCCTCTTCGTGGACCGGCGCGGTGGTTGCAACCGTCAGGTACATCAACGCGAGCATCGCGAATACTCCGGCCTGGACCACGCCCACCAAAAGCTCCAGCAGCATAAACGGCGCCGGCACCGCCACACCAACCAAACTCGCCATCACCGAGAGCAGCACCTCGCCCGCGAACACGTTGCCAAAGAGCCGCAAGGACAAGGAGAGCACCTTGGCAAGCTCGCTCACTATCTCAATCAGGCCCACGCCCAGCTCAATGATGGCCGTAAAAATAGCCACCGGCCCTTTTCTTAAGCTCTTGATGAAGCTGCCGATTTGGATAAATTTGTTCAGATGGGTGAACACGCCAACTGTGATGAATCCGTACGCGTGCGACAGCGCCACCGCCGAAATGGCCATGGCAGCCGTTAAATTCAAGTCCGTATTGGCCGGGCGCAGGACAAACTCGTGGTTCCAGGTTAAGCTGCCGGTGCCGGGCAAAAGGCCGAGCCAATTGGAGAGCAGGATGAAAAAAAACACGCTGCCCGCGATAGGCAAGAAGGTGAGCGTTTTCTTCCGGTCGCCCGTCACCTGGTCAAAATACCCAAGCATGGTCTCCAAAAAAAACTCCAGGGCGTTCTGCAATCCAGCCGGCCGCAGGGAGAGGCGCACGCGGACCGCGATGCCGAGCGCCAAAAAAATCACGATCGCGAGCCACGCGTTGATGATGGTGTTGGTAATGCCAAAACTGCCGAGGTGGAAAACAACATCAGGAGCCAATGTGGGGATATGGAATTCCATGGGTAATTACTTGCTCGTGCCTAACTTCTGGTACTCCGCGCCGTAGCGCTTGGCTTTGCGGTAGATAACCGTGCCGGACAAGAAAGCCGCCAGGATGAAAGCCAGAACCGTAAAAAGCCAGCCCCCCTGGTACCGCTCATCAAGCCATCTGCCTGCGAGCACGAACAGGACCACGGGCACGGCAATGGCGGCGCCAAAATCGCCTATGATGCGGAACGCGAGCAGGTGGTAGCTCCGGTCGGGCGATGAAGAGAGTTTCGGCTCGTTCATAACTAAAAAAAGTAGGTAACTGTGTACGGTGCCCTAACCACATTAAGAACCCTTTCCGCGGCTGTGTCAATGCTCCTTAGCCCTTGATTTTTTTCCGAAACTATAGTATATGGAGCACCCCCAGGCTCGCGAGCGCCACCGCCAAACCGGCAAGGAGCACTCCCGAAAAAATGAGCCCGAGCGAACGCCAGAACGGCAACCCGAGCAAATAGGCCGCAACAGAGCCGCTCCAGGCTCCGGTCAGGGGCAGCGGAATCGCCACAAACACCACAAGCGCAATGGAGCCGTACACTTCCCACTTCCCGGTAATTTTGCGGCGCGTGCGGCTGAACACCCACGCAAAAAAACGCTCCCAGAGCCGGGAGCGGCTCGCGAGGAACGTGGACACCGCATCCAAAAAAAGCAGTAAAAAAACGACCGGCACCATGTTTCCCAGTACCGAGAGCGCGTAGGCTTCGGCTATGGAGAGGCCGAGCGATCCCAATGCCAGGGGAATAGCCAAACGCAGTTCCCCGATTGGGGTCATAGCCGCGAGCGCTGTTTGTAGGTATGGATCCATGGTGTACTCTGCTTCCGCGGCTGCAAAGCCAGAAAAATGGGGCCAGGACCCATTTTTCCTTGCATGAAAAATCTTTTCTCGGCGCGCTATCCCTTGCTCATCTCGCCGGCGACCAAGACCACGCCAAACGCGACCAAGACCACGGGCCACACCGGAAAGTCAATATCCACAAATCCCATCTGGCGCGCGTAGAGCAGAATCCCGAGGATGATCAAAAATACGCCGAACGTGATCTGCGCGGAGTGTGCCATCAACTTTTTTGCCATAGTTTTATTTTATTTTTTTAGTGCCCGGGTACGACTTTTCCACAGGCGGTTATAGTATAGCACATTTTGCGCCATCCGGCTACTCATCAACTTTTTCCGGCCCCTCAATCAGTTCAGGCATAACCCCGGATTCAGTGCGGCCCGTGATTTTCATCACGTCCTTATCTATCTTCCCGAGCTCCCGGAACGACGTATTGTACGCATTGACCGTGGTTGCGAGGTGCCCGCCGAGCTTGCGGACGTACTCCTCGTAATTCACGATGTGCTTTCCCAAAGCCTCCACCTGCGTGCGGATCGCCTGGGCGTCCTTTTCTATCTGCAAGGCTTTCAAGCCCTGGAGCACGGTCTGCAGGTACGCGAGAAACGACGTGGGGGACACAATGATGACGTGCTTCCGCTTGAACGCGTACTCAATCAAATCTTCGGTTGAGATTTTTACGGCCCCAACTTTGTTGATGAGCAGGTCATAGTAAATGCCCTCGCTCGGGATGAACATGAACGCAAAATCCATGGTCCCCTCGCTCGGGCGGATGTACTTTGCGGTCTCGTCAATCCTGTTCTTGAGGTCGTTCTTGAACACCTTCTCGTGCCGGTTCCGGTCCTCTTCTGTGTCCGCGGCAATCACGCGGTTGTAGTTTTCCAGGGAAAATTTTGAATCAACAGGCACGATCTTCTCGTCAATGAACACGGCCGCGTCAACGATTTCCCCGTCCTTGAATTTGTACTGCATCTGGTAGCTGCCTGTTGGTCTCGTCCAACTTGGTGAGGCGCTCGGTCACGTCTTTCAGGATCTGGTGGGACTGGCCCGTGATCCCCTGGATGATTTTTGAGGACTGCCCGAATTGCGCTTGCATCATCTTGGTTGATTCCCCGAGCTTGGAATCCAGGGTGCGCGTAAGCTCATTAAGCTGGTTCTGCAGCAATTGCAGGCCTTGTGTGTCCGGCGGCTTTTGCATTTCGCGGATGCGCCCGATCAGCACAAATACAAGCGCGCTAAAGCCCGCCAAAAGGATGATGATAATGATTAAAAATGTTACATCCATAATGTCATTGCGAGGGAGCGATAGCTCCCGCGGCAATCCTTGGTCCCGAGCGAAGCGTGGGGATCATCAACGCGCTAAGGCTCTAGATTCCAAAAAAGCGTCTAGCGTTCTCCGTAGTTTGGGAAGCCACTGTATCATAGTCCTGCCCCCGAATGAACGCAATACCCCTGGCCACATATTCAACATATGACGGTTCATTTTGCTTTCCGCGGTAGGGCTCGGGCGCCAAATAAGGTGAATCAGTCTCAATCATCATCCGATCCATGGGAATATTGCGTACTACCTCCTTTAATGTTTCGCTGGCGTTTTTGAATGTCACAATGCCGGTAAAGGAAAGCATCAGCCCCAAATCCAAAAACTTTTTAGCCATCGCCCAGTCCCCGCCATAGCAGTGCAGAACGCACTTGAAATACCCGAAGTCTTTGATGATATTATAGAGATGTTCGTAAGCCGTAAGACCACCCCCCAGTCCCCTCTGTCGTGCCGGAATGGGAATCTCCTCTGATACCATTCCCCCTCCTGTAACCAGGAGGGGGTTAGGGGGTGGTGCTTTGGATTCTGTTTTACTATCACGCGAATGCAGTATGACAGGCAGTTTTTTATCCCGCGCAATGGTTAAATGCGCCCGCAATAAATCTTCCTGTTTTTTTAAGATAACTTCGCGCTGATTCTCGTCAATATGGAAATGGTCAATCCCGGTCTCCCCGATTGCCACAACTTTTGGATGATCAGCCGCTTTGTTAAACCAGTCAAAATCGAACTCCTCATCCGTGTGCGTCGGATGCACGCCCAAGGCGGCAAAAACGCCATCGCTGGATTCCGCGATGGCGATGGATTTTTCACTCGTGGCCTTAGCCGCGCCCACGGCAATCATCTGAATATCTTTCTCCCGGGCGCGTTTGACCACCTCGGGCCAGGAATCGTCAAAAGCTTTAAACGCTAAATGGCAATGGGTGTCGATGAGCATAATTAATTGAGGAAAGTGAACAGGGAGTCCTAATTCCGTTGAACCAGTTAATTTTGTTGCTACAATGCCATTGAGGTCGTACTTCTCTGACTGATAAATGGAACTGACTTGTTGGCCGCCGATAATTCCGTCTTTATTGTATTTCTGAATAAAGTCGTCAAGCTTAACATTCCCTACTGATATTCCAAAACTTGCTGTATATAACTTCTCTTCTCTTAGACCTGTATATGTTACCCCTCTAGACTCATCGGACGAACCAGTTACCTCCCAATCAACGGTTGGAGCTAACTTCTTGTTCATACGGTCGGTTTTAGGTAATAGAAATCTTAAGTTTGCCGTCCAACGCCTTGGCGACTTTGCGCAACAAGCGACGGGCTTGGAAACTGGTCATCCGAAGCTAATTAATCTTTTCCAACTGCCCAAAATCCACGGGCACGCCGGTTTTTTCAGCTATGGCCTTAACCCACTGGGCGATCAGCGCATCACGGTGTTTGAGCTCAAAATACCGTTTATCGGAAAGGTATGAAATATCCAAACTATCCAAGGTCATTTGTTTTTTACTGATATCTTCCATAGACTCGCCTATCATACCACGCGGCCGCGCAAAAAACAACCCCGCAACAAGCCGCTCACACTATATCAAAGACTGGATCTGCTTGATGGCGTCCGGCAGAAGCGGCTGGACGATTCCCGCAATCCCGAGAAGAATGGGCGCAACCCGGGAACCGTCAAAAAAATTTTCCACCAAGCCCCCGAACGGAAACCGCGCCGCAAAATAGAGCACCAAGCCAAGGAGGATGGAGGACTGCAAGAGCCCTAAGGCCGCGCCGAGCAAGCGGTTGCCGAACTGCATGAACGGCAGCACCGCGACTGACGTGTACACGCGCTCCGCGAGCGAAACGATGAAGCCCACAAGGTAGTTGACCGCGATCAAAAGCGCCACAAACGCGATCATGCGCGCCAGGTTGAGGTTGTGGTCAAACCCGATAATCGGCGCGATGAACTCCGCAGCTGGCTCATAGTACCGGCTCGCGAGCGCCACGGCGCCGACCAAACCCACAATGCCCCCCACGGACCGGATAAGGCCTTTCCGAAACCCCCAGACCGTGGACCAACCCACCATGGCGAGTAAAATGTAGTCAACGACAAGCATGGGAATAGTGTACCAAATATTTACTTCCGGGGGAACAATGGTTTTGCCTTTTTGACCGGCGAACTGCTGAACTGCTCCATAATATATTCCGCGGTTTCAGGCAAGAACGGCTGCAGGAGAACGGCAATATTCAGAATCTGCTGGCTCACCGGCTCAAGCACTTGCTTTTTCTCGCCTGCTGATTCCATCTCCCAGGGCTTTGATTCGGCAAGCGTTTCATCAACCCTTGAGAGCTCCCGCCAGAGCACGGCGAGCGCTTCGTTGAACTGGTAGCGCTCCATTGCGGATGAGACGGCCGTAGCGAGCTTCTTGTCGCTGCCCGGCGCGATGGAAACCGTGATTGCGTCTTTTTCCAAAAGCGTTGAAACGCGGGAGATAACATTCCCCAGGCCATTGGCGAGGTCTCCGTTGTAGCGCTGTTCAAATTTTTCAATGGTGGTCTATGACCGCACCGCTTGACTTGGACATCTTTTTGCCTTCGCTCGTGATGAATCCGTGGATCAGGATCTGTTTGGAATTCGGCAGCCCGGCGGACAAGAGCATTGCCTGCCACATGGATGCCTGCTGGCGCAAATTGTCCTTGCCCGCGATTTGCACGCCCGGCCAGAACTTTTTGAACATTGCCTCATCGCTTGGCCAGCCGAGCGTGGAAATATAGTTGACCAAGGCATCAAACCACACGTACATCACCTGGCGCTCATCCCCGGGAACCGGAACGCCCCAGGGCATTTTCTCCCGCAACCGCGAGACGCTGAAATCTTCCAGCCCGGATTTCACGAACTCCGTAATCTCTTTTAGCCGGTGCGGGGGCAGCACAAAATCGCTCTGCGATTCATACAGCTTCAAAAGCGGCTCCTGGTACTTTGAAAAACGGAAAAAATAATTTTCCTCGTCTATAGTTTCAAGGGCTGTATCCGGGTGCAGAGGGCACTTCCCATCCGCAAGTTCTGATTCAGTCTTTTCCAGTTCGCACCCAACGCAGTATTTGACCTTGTAATTTTTCTTGTAGATGTCCCCTGCCGCCTCGCACCGCTTCCAGAACTCCTGGGCCGCGGCTTTGTGGGCCGGATCAGTGGTGCGGATGAACGCGTTATAGCTCAAGTTCAGAGCAGCCTTAAGATCATCAAACCGTTGCGCGTGCTTGTCTGTGTACGCCTGCGGATCCTCGTGGGCCTCCTGGGCCTTGCGGTAGATTTTGAGGCCATGCTCGTCCGTGCCCGTGTTGAAAAACACCTCATCCCCCTGCAAGCGGCGGTAGCGCGCAATGGCGTCCGCCTGCGCGATTTCCAGCGCAAACCCGATGTGCGGGCTCGCGTTTACGTACGGAAGGGTGGTGGTGATGTAGAATGGCTTTGCCATCAAGAAGATTTTTCGCCCCTAATCTCCTCAACCATCACCCCAAACCAGTCGCCTGCAATGGTCATCACCGCAACCGCAACCGGAATGGAGAGGATGGCGCCCAAAATCCCGGCAAGTTTCGCGCCGAGCAGAATGACGACAATCACCACAATCGGGTTCATGCCCACGGCGCGCTGCATGACCTTGGGCACAATGATGTTGCCTTCAAGCTGCTGGATCACGAGGTACAGAATGACGACCAAGAGCGCTTTAATCGGGGACTGCAAAAACGCGAGGAGCACGGCGGGTATGGCGCCGATAATAGGGCCCAAAAACGGAATGACCTCGGTGATGCCCGCAATCAAGGCAAGCACCAGCGAGTACTTGACCCCGAGCGCCAAGAGCCCGATCCAGGTGACCGCAAAAATAATTCCGGAAAGCAGGAGCTGGCCGCGCAGCCACAGCCCGAGCTTGTCCTGGATGCGGACAAACATGCTTTCCACATACTTCTGGTGGCTCGCGGGCGTCACGGAGCGGATGAAATACTTGAGGCCGTCGCGGCGGGCGGAAAAGTAAAACGTAAGCACCAGCACTAGGATGAGGGTGGTGAGCCCACCGAAGATGCCGGAGAGGGTTGCCACCACCGAACCGGTGTACGAGGACAGGGTCTGGCCAATGGAGCGCAAGTTGCTCTGGAACGCCTCGCCGAAATCGCTCTGGATCTGCAAATTCCCGAACAGGTTTATCAGCCGCTCGTAGTAGAACGGGAACGTGGCAGCCAGCTGGTCAATCTGCTCCGTGATTGGGGGGATGAGGAGCACAATCACCAGGCTCAACACGAACACCAGAGCCACGTAGATGAGGAGGATACCGGCTCCCCGCGGAACGCGCTTCTTCTCCAGCCAGTCAATGGACGGGCCGAGTGATGCGGCAAACACGAGCGACACGAACAAGAGCACCACAATGTCCCACACCAGGTAAAAAAACGTAAGCACCGCGAGCACCGCCAGGATTTTGACGATGCTCAACGTTGAGAGGTGTATGGTGGTTGAGTCTTTTGGGTCTGAAAACGGATTTGCCATACGCTGATTATACTAGAATTGCAAAAAACGAGCAAACTGCTTTACGGACTTGAACGGGCTTAAGGTGGTGAGGTGCAGTTTTTTGCGCTGGATAATTTTGTTCGCAACTGCTTTGACGTCGGCAAGCTTGACCTTGTCAATTCTGCGAAACACCTCCTCCGGAGTTTTAATTTTTTTGGCAAACAGCGCTTGGGACCCGTAGAATGACGCCACGTCCAGAGAATCTTCCTGGCTCAAAGCCATCTTGCCTTTGATGTACTCCTTTGCGCTCGCAAGCTCGTCTCCCTTGACCCCATTGGCTTTGATGTCCGCAAGCTCAATGCTGATTGCCTCAAGCGCCTTATCAAATTTTTTGAGGTCCAAGCCCGCCTGGATGGTGAACGTGCCCGTGTCCTCCAGTGTATCGGATGAGGAGCGGATGAAGTAGCACAGCCCCAAGCGCTCGCGCACCTGGATGAAGAGCCTTGAGCTCATGTTGCCGCCGAGGATTATGGAAAGCAATCCCAGGGCGTACTTGTCCTTGTGCTCGCCCGCGACCCCCGGAAACCCGAGCACGGCATGAGCCTGGCTCGTCTCTTTGCGGTGCGCGCTAAATGATTGCTTGTTGATTTCGCGCGAGAGCGGAGCAACGCGGTTGCGGCTGCCGCGTCTGATTGAGCCGAACTGCTTTTGCAGGAGTGATAAAACGCGGGCCTTTTGGAAGTTGCCGGCAATGCTTATGGCGATATTGTTGGCGTGGTAGTGCTTCTGCCAGTAATTGACGAGTTGCGAACGCTTCATCTGCGTGATGGTGTGCGGCGTGCCAATCACGTGCTGGCCAAGTTTTGAACCGCTGCCGAACAAATCCTCTTCAAACAGGTCCTCAACCTTTGCCATGGGATTATGGGAAGATGGGTATTCTCGGCCTTGATGTAGTACCCGGTGCTCTCCTTGCCGGTCCAGGCATTGTAGTCCGCGCCGATTGAATCCAGCTCCTTGGAGATGATGAGCGTGCTCGGCCGCTTGGCAGTGCCCTTGAACAAGAGGTGCTCCACAAAGTGCGAAATGCCGTTGATGGGATTGGCCTCAAACCGCGAACCCACTTTAATCAACACCAAAATGGAAACCGCCCGGGTGGCGGTATTCGGCGAAAGAATTACCTTAATGCCGTTCTTGAGTTTGGTTTGATGAAATGCCATGCTGAAATAGTATCGTTTTTGGGGTAAAATTGCAATGCCCTCAAACAACAACAAACCGATACTTCCTTTTCGCCCACACAGGTCCCGCATAGTCCACGCCAATGCGCGGAAGGCGCTTGATATCGCTTTTTTTGACGACAACTCCCCTGTCCTCAATCCATAATCCAGTAATGCGGCTCGCGGGCTTTGCGTTGAATGTTTTGGTGATGGAGAGCGCCTTGGTGAGTTTAGCCGGGCCATTGATACTACCTGCGCCACGGATGAGTATTGCGGCTGGATACTCGCGAGCGCCAGTGACGATATTCAGCATCCAGTGCATGCCATACACCAAATACACATACCAAAACCCGGCATCCCCGAACATGGGCGCGTTCCGGAGGGTATTCCCCCTGCTCGCGTGGGACGCTTTGTCGTTAAAACCATCATATGCCTCCACTTCCGTAATAGGCAGGCTGATTTCCCTGCTCCCGATTCTGCGGACAAGAAACATGCCCAAAAGCTCTTCTGCAACTTTGAGCGTGGGGCGGTTGAAAAATACTTGCTTCACTATCGCTCCCATAGAAACAATCAGAATTCAAACTATAGTAACAAACGCTCTTTTATTATGGCAATCAACTCTTTCTCATGCTTGTAAATTCCATGCCGCGAAAAGACCAGCAGTGTGGCCGCTTGAGGTGACGCCATTTGAAACGCAAGGCGGTAGCCGTGCGACTTGCCCACGTTCTCCCCGAGCGGCACGACCCGCGCTTTGTACACGCGCTCATTGCCGAACTCGTTGAACTGCTCAATGCCGGGTGTCTCGGCTAAACCCTTAACGCAAAACAAGCGCACCCACGCCTGGAGCGATTCTTCCGGAGCTGGGTAGCGCTTGAGTTTTTTAAAATCTTTCTTGATGCCATCGTGCCGCTCCACCTCCATACTCACACCTTCGCCATCTCTCCATACGTATTGCGATAGTAGGACAAATTGTAATCAATCACGCCGTCCGGCTTGGTGGCAATCCAGGGCGCCTCGCCGTGGCTCGCGTTCTTCATTTCGGCGCCGGAAAACTTTTCCCATTTGCCAGCAATCTCCTCAAGCATCAAGAGTTCTTCTCTGCTGAACGCGGAAACGTCAAACGGCTTGAGGGGTTCTATGAGCTGCTGCTCCCGGTATCCGTCCACAACAGCGCGCCTGCTGATTTTGATGTCCCGGCCATCCATCTTCTTGAGCATCTTTTCCGCCATGCGCGGCACCGGCCCGTTCTCAAACCGCAGGTACTGGTCGCCGGTAACTGACCTACCGTATTTCTCAAAAAAATCAAAATCCAAAAAGTAGAGCAGCTTCATGAGTTTGAGCTTCCCTAGTGTCCCGTTGCGAACTTTATTAGCAAAAAAAAGTACTGCGTTGCGGTACTTTTTCTCATTGATTCGGAATCGTGCGGTCATAGCGCTTACAGTATATAACAAAAACGGCATGGCCGCAACACAGCCCTATTCCGCTGCTAAGCGCCACCTACTCACGCTCGCCCACGCCCGGCTGGAACCGCCAATAGCAATGATGTATTTTTTTGGCATGTCAATTAAGTTTCTCCCGCACATACCCCGCAAGTTCCCCAACCTTGACGCGCACTTGCTGCATAGTGTCGCGGTCCCGGATGGTGGCTGTGTCGTCCTCAAGCGTGGTAAAGTCTATGGTGATGCAGTAGGGCGTGCCGATCTGGTCCTGGGAGTAGTAGCGCTTGCCCACATTGCCCCTATCATCCCAGACAGCCATGAACTTCTGGCGCAGGTCCTGGTAGATACTTTGCGCTTTTGCAACGAGCTCGGGCTTGTTGCGCATGAGCGGAAACACCGCAACTTTGTAGGGCGCGAGCTTTGGAGCGAGTTTGAGCACTTCCCTATCACCCTCTTGGCTGTAGCTGCTTGCGAGGATAGCAAGCAAGGTGCGGTCAACGCCCAATGATGGCTCTATCACGTGCGGCCAAAAATCTTCGCCTGATGCAGGGTCTTTGTACGGAGCTTCCTTAAAGTGGTTTTTGAGGTCAAAGTCCGTGCGGTACGCAAGCCCGTACAACTCGTCTTTTCCGAACGGAAAATCAAACTGGAAATCAACAGTCTTTTTTGAGTAGTGCGCCAACTCATCCTTGGGCACGTCAAACTCATGCACCTTGCCGGAATTGATGCCGCAAGCTTTGATCCATTCATGCATTTCTTTTACCCACATTGCAAACGGCTCCTCCCAATCCTTGTCGTCTTTTGGCGCGGGAATAAAGTACTCAATCTCCATCTGCTCAAACTCGCGCGTGCGGAAAATGAAGTTGCCTGGAGTGATTTCGTTGCGGAACGCTTTTCCGATTTGCGCAATGCCGAACGGCAATGTCTTGCGCGAAGTTTGCAGTACGTTTTTAAAATCAACAAAAATCGCCTGCGCGGTTTCCGGGCGCAGGTACACAACATTGCTCTCATCCTCAACCGGCCCCAAGTGCGTGCGGAACATCATGTTAAACTGCGCTGGCGCAGTGAGTTCCCCCGCGCACTCCGGACAAGAACCACCCCCTGACCCCCTCCTCGTTTGAGGAGGGGGAAGTTTATCGGCGCGGAAACGCGAGTGGCACTTTTTGCACTCAACCATGGGGTCATTGAACTCGGAAACATGGCCGCTCGCCTCCCACACTTTTGGGTTCATAATCAATGCCGCGTCCAAGCCCACCATGTCATCCCGCCTGCGCACAAACAGGTCCCACCAGAGCGCTTTGATGTTGTTTTTGAGCTCAACCCCCAAGGGGCCATAGTCCCAGGAGTTGGCAAGGCCCCCGTAAATTTCGCTTCCCGGGTAGATAAATCCCCGCTGCTTGGCCAGAGAAATAATTTTTTCCATGAGGTCTTGTTTTTGCATACAATAGCTCTATGATAGCACGAAAGCTTGACAAAAATCAATCAATGTGCAAGTATACACGTACTTTCGCGATTCCCCGCTCCTTAACACGCCAGGCTAGCCCCCTCTCTTCAGAGAGCCTGGCCGGCCCGGCAGGCCTCGCCCTGCGGACGCACGTCCGTGCCTGTCCGGGCCACTGTACTTCGGCCTCGTTGCAATCAGCTGCCTTGGCTGCCCCCCAGCCAGTGCTTTGTCCGCTGATTGAGGCCGGAAGCCCAGCTTCTTTGCTCGCAACACCCCTCCGCGAGCACGGCGACAAGAAGCTGGCGCTGCGCGGAGGGTGCGGCGCTAGACGCACCCTCCGCGCTCATCTGCTCTTCTTAAAAAACCCACGTCGGTTGCCGCCGCGCGAGCAGATCGCCATCTGCTTTCTCCCTTGGCAGCCGACACGCCGGCGGGCGTTTCTCATCTCGTCGCCCGCCGGCACCTTCCGCCGACCCGCTCCTCGGGCCCCAGCCGCAAAACGGCGGGAAAAGAATGGGTCGGCCGCCATGGCAGGCCTTCATCCTGGCATGGCAAGCCCGGCGGGTGGTGCTTTGCGGCTTCGGTCGCATTGCATCACCCCCGGGTCTTTTTTTACTTACAGTTTTCCCTTGCTGACGGCAGTGCGGATGCGGCGCATCAATTCAAGGTAAAAATCCACGTTATTGAGCGTGGCGAGCCGCACTGCGAGCGGCTCTTGTGTTTTGAAAAGGTGGTGCAGGTACGCGCGCGAATACGTTTGCAGCTCTTTGATGTGTGATTGCGCGTTGATGGGAACAAAGGACTTTGCGAATCGCGCGTTGGTGATGGATGCGGCTTCGTACCCGAATCCCGCGCCTTTCCAAAAGTACAGCCGAGCGTGCCTGGCTTCGCGCGTGGGAATCACGCAGTCAAACAAATCAATGCCGCGTTTTACGGCCGCAACAATCTGTTCCGGCTTGCCCACGCCCATAAGGTAGCGCGGCTTTTCGGCCGGAAGTTCGGGGACCGTGTACTCAAGGACTTTGAACATGTCGCTTGCCGGCTCGCCGACCGCCAAACCGCCGATGGCATACCCGTCAAAATCCAGATTGACCAATTCGCGCGCTGATTTAAGGCGCAAGTCCGGATGGATTGAACCCTGTACAATTGCAAACAACAGTGCGTTATTAAGATTGCCGCGTCGCTTCGCTCCTCGCAATGACATAGTAGCCCACTTCGTCGTCAACTCTACTGCGCGTTCCGCTTCTTTGCGGGAGCAGGGGTACGCCGGGCACACGTCAAGGACCATGCGGATGTCCGAACCGATCACTTCCTGGATCTCCAGGGCTTTTTTCGGAGTCAGCAAAAACTCTCTGCCGTCTCTGTGCGACCGAAACCGGACGCCTTCCGGGAGAATCTTGCGGATCTTTGCCAGTGAAAAAACCTGGAACCCGCCCGAGTCCGTAAGCAACGGGCCGTGCCAATCCATGAACTTGTGCAAGCCTCCTGCCTTTTTCAAAATTAACAGCCCGGGCTGCAACAGCTGGTGATACGTATTTGAGAGGATGATCTGCGCTTTGAGATTGCGCATATCATCTCCGGTCAAAGATTTGACCGCGCCCTTGGTTGCGATGGGGCAAAAAAACGGCGTCTGGATAGAGCCGTGCGGCGTCTTGAGCGTGCCGAGCCGCGCCAGTGAGCGCCTGGATTGTTTGCGGATAGCGAACATTACTCAATGTTTCCCAATGTCACGCCGTTCAGAAACAGCTCCATTGCCTCCCCGGCCGCATCATCAACCACTTTGAATTCACTGCGCTCAAGGAGGGCCGCGGAATCCGAAAGCGCGGACGTTGGAGTAACGCCGATCTTGAAGCGCACCTCAATGGGCAGCTCAAGCGCTGGCACGCGTGATGCCTTCCACACAACGTTCCGCGTGCCTGGGTCAAAGCTGATTTCGCCGACCGCGAGGCTTGTATCGTCTTTCCACGAAACAGGGCTCGGCAGCCGTACTGCGAGCGTAAGGTCGCGCAAGCCGGACGTGGTTGGCCCAATGTTCCACTGCATGACGTACACCGTCTCCTGGCCCGGGAGCGGCGGGTGCGGGCCCGATCCCAGAACCGCGCCTTCAGGGCTCGTATACAAGCCCATGATGTCAAAATCAATATCCGCGAGAATGTTGATGAGATGCTCTTCGCTTACGACAGAAACCTCCTGGTCCCCGAGCTTGGCTTTAACCTCTGCCCCGGCAACCAAGCGAGGCACTCCGGCAAATCCGCGCGGCGGCCGCTTGGCTGTGGTGAGGCTCAAGCGCAGCGCGGCACTTGCGTCCGGGCGCAACGAATCCAGAGCCGGCGTTGTGGCGGTGTCCCAGAACACGCTGCCGGATTCGTAGAACCCCCCGTTCTGAATGTTGAGGGATGCGGAGTCCCACAGGCTCTCGCTGGGCATCTTCAGCCTCACCAACACGCCGCGCATCACGTACTCGCCCGTATTCTTGAGCGTGGCTTCGTAATCAATGCGCTCGCCCCACTGCAGTTTCTGCCCGCTTGCCGGTGTTCCTGAAACAATGACAGATACGGACGCGTTCTGGATGCTGATTTCTTTGGATGCGGTAAGGAGCGGCTCGGAGGAATCGCCGCGCCCGAGCGATGCCGAGATAACGGCGCTTGAGCCCGACGGTGCTCCCACGCCCCCGGTAATGGAGAGCTCGTAGGCGTCTCCGTTTTTGGCAAGTGATGACAAAGGCCAGCGCCGCCCTCCCTCCTCCGCGGGCGCGGGAGAGAGGGTTATGATGGAGAGCGCTGCCGGGATATCCAGGTCCAAAAACACTTCAGCCGCGTTTTCCTGCGCGAGCGTTTCTCCGGAGGCGCGCACCACAAATAAAACTTCAGATCCCTCGGCGGCAACCCCGGGCCCGCTGATGTCCAAACTGATGGTCGGGTCCCCCAGAGTCACGGCCTCCTCATACGTTGCCGTGTACGTGCTCGTAAACGACTCCGGCTGGAACGAAAGCGAAAACGGGATCACCACCGCAGTACCTGCCCTGCCCCCGAACCGCGCGGTAAACTGAAAGTCAATTGATGCTCCGGCGCCAAGCCCGCCGAGCTTCCAGGTGTTGTTGGCTTCGCTCTCGGCTTGCCGGTCCGCGGAAATGAAGTGCGCGATGCCTGCCTCCCGTCCGCTCCCCTCGTCCGGCCAGTCAATGTAGAGCTCAAGCGCCTCCAGGGCAACCTCTTCGTTGTTGGTGATGCGCAGGGTGTAGGGTACGCTGTTTGCGGTCTCCGGGCTCTTCTTGCCAATGAGCTCAAAACTGACGCGTTGGCCCGTAAAGCTCTCCGGCGTCCTGCCAAAAAGGTACATGCCCCCGAGCACCACGGCAACCATGGCAAACAGGAACAAAACCAAGCCCCAGAGGTAGAGCGCTTTTCCGCTCTTCTTGGGCTTGTGCTCAAAGGAACGCGGGTTAAAATTGCCGGTTCCGTAAATGCTCTTCATGGCGCTTGAAATGTTGCGTGATGCCATACTATGCCGCTACCATATGATAGAAATTCCAGCTTTCAAGCGGTTCCTCAAACACGTAGTTCCAGAACCGTTTTGCGATTGACTGTGTAGCGCTGCCGAACGTTTGGCTTGCTCCCCGCAGTTCCGCAAGCACGCTCTCGTCCGCCGCATCCGCGAATAAATCGCAGGAAGCGCACGCGCTGCAGAGCATGCCGCCTCCCTCGCAGCTGAACGCGCCGGATGAAAGTTTCTTCTTGCAGTTGATGCACGCCGCAAGCTCCGGCGCAAACCCGGTTGAGGCGAGCACGTGCCACACGAACTGCCCCGTGGCCGTGGATTCCTGCCCGCTCGGCGCATAGGAAATCCGGGTGAGCGTTTCATCCAACAAATGGTACACCCCGCATTCGCGCGACAGCGGCCGGGTGGCCCTTTTCACGGCCTCAACGCACACGCTTGCCGCCGCTATTTTGGCGATGTCGGAACGGATCAGAGCCCTGGGATCGTAAGTCCTGCTTCCTGCCAGTATATCCCATTTTCTGCCGTTTGCAAGCAAGAGCTCGGTCTTGATGAAGGGCTCCAGGTGCCCCGCGAGCTTTGACTGGAGTTTGCGCACCCCGCGCGCCCGCGCCTCAATCCTCCCAAAGTCATCCGAGAAAAACGAGATGATCCGGTCGTGCTCGCGGTAGGGATAGGCCGATAAGATGATTGCCTGGGTTTTATACGTTGCCATGCTAAAATTTGATGTTGACGGTTTCGCCGTTTATCTCCACTGCCTTGCCGCTGTTTTTCTTGTTGGCAAGCTCGCGGGCGATGACTGATTTTTTAAGCTCATCGCCGTACTGCTCAAACACGTTCAAAAGCTCCTTTGATTCGGTGTGGTAGGCGAGCGTAATGGCGTCTCCCGGGGTTAAGCCTTTCTCCTTGCGCATGCTGTTTATGGCGCGCACCAGTTCGCGCAGGCGCCCGAGAGCGGCAAGTTCGGAGGTGATTTCTGTATCAAGCGCAACCGCAAGCGCATCACCCGCGATGTAGGTGATGTTTTTGACGTTGAGCTCATCCGCAATGAGTTCCGTGGCATCATTCGGGAGCGCTTCTCCGGTAACGCGCGCGGACGAGAGCGGCTGCCGGATTTTAATTCCGGCTGCAGCGCGGGCCGCCAATCCCTGCTCTGCGATCTGGCGCACCCTATCCATTGCCGACAAAACTTTTTCGTCAACCGCGCCCGCCTTTGGCCACGCCTGCAAATGGATTGACTCGCAGTACCCCAGCTCCTGCCACACGTGCTCGCTCGCAAACGGCACCACCGGGCTCGCGACGAGCGAGAGCTGCTCCAGCGCCCATTTGAGCGTTCCCAAGGCCTCCGTGTCCAGAGCTTTGATGCGCTCGCGCGAGCGGCGCACGTACCACGTAGAAAGGTCGTTCAGGTACCCCGCAATAGGGCGCGCTGCCTTATTCAAATCGTATGCGTCATACGCATCAGTGACATTGGTGATGAGCTGGTTCGTCTTTGCAACAATCCACTGGTCCAGCAGGTGCGTGGTGCCGGGTTTCGGCTTGATTGAATCGTCCGCATGCATGCGGTAGAACGAGAGCACATTATACCAGATCAAGAGAACTTTTTTCACGACTTCATCAACGCCTTTTTCCGAAAAATTGAAATCCTCGGCAGAGAACACCGGGGAGGTTGCCAGGTAGTAGCGCACCGCGTCTGCCCCGTACTTTTCAAACAAGGCCATGGGGTCAGGGTAGTTCTTGAGGCGCTTGCTCATTTTTTTTCCGTCCTCCGCGAGCACAATGCCGTTCACGGCCACATTTTTGAACGCGGGCTTGCCTTTAAGCGCGCCCGCGAGCACGTGCAAATAGTAGAACCACGCGCGCGTCTGGTCCACGCCCTCGGCGATGAACTCCGCGGGGAAATTGTCCTTAAATTTTTGCCCGTTTTCAAACGGGTAGTGCTCCTGCCCGTACGGCATGGAGCCCGCCTCAAACCAGCAATCCAGCACGTCCGGAACGCGGCGCAAGACGGCGCCGTCTTTCCCTTTGAGCGTTATGCGGTCCATGTGGTGCTTGTGCAGATCAAAACCCGACCCGTCCGCATTGAGGTAAAAAGGGATCGGGGATGCAAACGGCGTGGCATCGCACAAGTAATAAAACTTCCCGAGGCTCCCCTGGCGGAGCAGGTAGTCGCACGCCGCGCTGATAATGCCGTGCGATACGACTACGACGGTCCCCCCTTTGTGCGTTTTTGCGGCATCAGCAAAAAACGCGCGCACGCGCTCGCACACGCCGCGCCCTGATTCGGCGCCGCCCATGCGAAAGCCAAAACGCTCGTCAAGGGGAAGGGACGCATACGTTTGGTAGGATGCATCTTCGGCCAAGTCGTCCGAGGGACGCTCCTCCCATGTTCCGTTGTTGTCTTCTTTGAGCCGGTCGTCAAACTCCGCCTCAAGGCCGAGCTTCCCGGCCAGGGATTCAGCGGTCTGCCGGGCGCGCAAAATCGGGGAGCTGATGATGGCGTCAATGCGTTCGCCTTTTAGCTGCGCCGCCAACGCGCGCGCCGCGCGCTCCCCAGCTTTGGTGAGCGGATGCTTATCAAGGGCTGACGAGTGGATGCCCGCGATGTTCTTTTCGCTCTCTGCGTGCCGGATAAATATGATTTTGGTGATGCCCGGAGCTCCTGCGTGGTACAGCTCATCAATGGAGCCGATGACTTTTATTTCTTGGTTGTCCTCGGATTTCCACACGGGCAGAACGCTTCCCCAAAACCGTTGCCGCGAAATGGACCAGTCCCGCGCACCGGCAAGCCACTGCCCGAACCTGCCCTCTTTGATGTGCCCGGGGCTCCAGTGGATTTTTTCGGCATTCTTGAGGAGCTTGGATTTGATTTTTTCAACCGCCACAAACCAGGATGAAGTGGCGTAATTCAACAGCGGCGAATCGCACCGCCAGCAGTGCGGGTAATCGTGCTTGTACTTTTCCTTGCCAAAGAGCGAGCCATGCGCGGCAAGATATTTTATAATTTTGACGTCAGTGCTCTCGGCGCTCTCGGATTCCGGATGGTCCGGGGTATTGGGTTTGTCCTGATGCTTGACGAAGCCCCCCGCAAAATCCGTCACCTCACTAACGAACGTGCCGTCCATGGCCACATGCTGCACAAAGGGAAGATTCTCTTTTTTGGAAAGTTCGTAGTCATCCTCCCCGAACGCAGGCGCAATGTGCACGATTCCGGTCCCCTCTTCGGTATTCACAAAATCCGCGGCATACACCTTGAACGCGTTTTCGCGGTTTTCCAAACTACTGTTGTCGTAGTACGGAAACAGAGGCTTGTACGCTTTTCCCAGCAGTGACGCAATAGCAATGCTCGCGGGCTTGCCGTGCTCTTTCTCGCCAAACACGTCCGCAAGCCTTTCCTTGGCAAGGACATACCGCGACCCTTCGTGTTCAACTTTGATGTACTCAATGTCCGTGCCTATTGCAAGCGCCATGTTCCCGGGCAAGGTCCAGGGGGTCGTGGTCCACGCGAGCAAAAACGTTCCCGGCTCATCAACTAACTCAAACTTGGCGGTGACCGACACATCAGTCACCTCCTGGTACCCTTGCGCGACCTCGGACTGGGCAAGCGTGGTTTCGCACCGCGGGCAAATGTGCATGGAGCGGTACGCTTCGTACAGCAATCCCTTATCATGCAATTCCTTGAACACCCACCACACGCTCTCCATGAATTCCAGGTCCATGGTTTTGTAGTCATTGTCAAAATCAACCCACCGGCCCAAGCGGTTGATGACCTCGCGCCACTCGCGGACGTACGTTAAAACTTTGGAGCGGGCGTCCTCGTTGAACTTGTCCACCCCGTACTCCAGAATGTCTTTTTTGTGCTTAAAGCCGTGCGACTGCTCCACGATGTTCTCTATGGGCAAGCCGTGGCAGTCCCAGCCCCACCTCCGCGGAACGCGGTACCCCTGCATGGTAACGTAGCGGGGCACCATGTCTTTCATGAGGCTTGCCACGATATGGCCGTAGTGCGGGGTGCCCGTGGCAAACGGCGGGCCGTCATAAAAAACGTAGTCCCCTTTCGGGGCTTTCCGCTCAACGGATTTTCTGAACGTACCGTCTTTGCGCCAAAACTCCAAAATTTTCTTCTCTATGTCCGGCTGCTGCATATCTTAAGTATACCAAAAAAACCGATTTTTTCAACCAAAACCAGGGTCCCGCATAATGTCACTCCCCCAATTTTTCCCGCACCTGCTCTATCTTGGCCTGCACGTCGGAGCTTTCCGGGTTCAGCTCCAAAACAGCGCTAAACTCGTCCAAAGACTCCTGGTACCTGCCGAGCCGAAAGTACGCAACCCCCAGTGAATAGTGCGCGTTTGAGTGGTTGGGGACTTGGTTGATGACCACAACCAGCTTATCAACGGCCTGCTCCAGGCTGCCGTCGTTGAGGTAAAGCCTCGCCACGTGGTACGCGATCTGCGGGCTCGCGTCTTCCCACGGCTCAAGCTCCGTAAGCGCTGCGGCAATGCCTTCCTCTTGCTCCACAAGAAATGCGTGCTCAAGGCGCGCGGGCAGATAGTCCGGAGCAATCTCAAGCGAGCGCACAAGGCCGTCGCGCGCTTCCACGCGCAGCTGGGCCGCTGATATGCGGCCGGAAGAGAGCGCGTCAATTGAATTCCGGTAAAATTCGGACAAAGCGACCGGCAGGGCAACGTTCTCGGGCCAGAGGGCCTGGGCTTTCTGGTACTCTTCGCGGCCGAGCAAAGCCGAACCTTCTGCGTACGCCTCAAGCCGGCCGTACAGCCGAGCGGCGCGCCAGTGCGCGATGGGATCGCCTGACTCGCGCGTCTGGCTGCTCAATACGGAGGTGATGCGCTCAAGGGCCGCGCGCTGGGCGTCTATGGAAAGCGGAGCCGCGAGCAGGTCAACAAGTGTTGCCGCCTCCGCGAGCCGGTAGTCGGGATTCCAGGGCGCACGGTCCACGATGCGCTGCCACTCGCCCGCGCGCGCTTGCGCATCCGCCTGGTTCGCCGCGGCGCGGGCAGCGCCCGCGGCAGCCACGGCACGCACCTGGAAAACGAAAAACACAACGTAGGCAACTGTAATAAGCGCAACTGCCAACCGCAACGGATACTGCAGCCCGCGGGTACTGCGGCTTGCCGCGGGTGCGGGCTGTTTGGCTTCTTCCGGCCCCCGGCTGCCGGCGTGCATAAGCACCATGGCAGAGCCCGCAAGCAGCATGCCCATCCAGTTCGTTAAAAACGAAAATGGGAAAAACCAGAGCCCAACCGCAAGGAGCGCGAGCGCAAGAAGCGCAATGGCTCCCAGGTACGCGCCCTCGGACATGGTTCCCTCTTTGAACGCCCGCATATTGGCGCGCCAAAACCGGATCCCGAACAGGAGCGGAGCCGCAAGGAGCGCCACGAGCGCGAGAACGCCGAGGATGCCGGATTCAAGGTACGCCTGCACATACCCATGCCCGACAACCGGAATATTCCCGCCATCCAGGGTCCCGAAATCATCAAATGAAACATTGGAGACAAGCGCGTACTCATCCGATCTGCCGAGCCCCTGCCCGAACCAGCTGAATCCCTGCTCTGAAACTGCTCCGCGGGAAGCTGCAAAGGTAAGCACTGAATCGCGCGGCACATTAACGGAAGTAAAGGTTTTGACCGGAATGATGAGAAAGAATGCCGAAAGCGCCCACACCTGCAAAGGGTAGATGAAGTTGCGCTGCCAGAGTTTTTTTGAGTAGAGCATCTGGAACGCGAGGAGCGCTGAAATGCCGGCAATGAGCACGAGCCACGCGCTTGGCGCGTCCCAGGCAAAGAGCACCGCAAGGTGGAGCACAATGCTTGCGCTCCACAGGAGCTTGACAGAACGCTTCTGGAATATGGCAAACGCAACCATCAGAAACACCGCCGCCGCAAAGACGAGGAGTACTCCCTGCGGCTGCACCCAGGGGACGGCCGAGTACCCTCCGGCAAACACGAGCGTGTACATAAGGTAACCGGCAAGCACGGTTGAACCCAAAAATATGCTCACCAGGAGCTGCTTTATCGCCCGCACCGTGGCCAGGCCGTATAGAATGGCAAAAAGCCAGGATAGGCCCAGAGCCGCACCAAGGAAAGAAAGCTGCGGAGAAGCCGTAGAAAATCCCAAAGCTCCCCAAAGACCGAGCCTCGCGAACGAGCCAATGCCGAAAACCCCAACCGCGGAAACAGCAAGCAACGCAACCGTGCGGTACTGCGCGGGGCTCACGGCGCGTTCCGCAAGTTCACGCGAGAGGAGTGCGCGCCAACAAAACACGACAAAAATCGCGCCCGAGAAGATGAGCCACGCGGCGCTCCTCCCAAATCCCGGAGCCGCACCCGCATCCCATACCCACGCAAGCGTCAAAAACGCGCCGCCCGAAGAGAACACCGCCAAAAGGCGCCCAAACAAACCGCTGAAATAGCGGCGGATATGAACACCGGAGGCATCTCGTGCCTCCGGTTGCTCAAGTTTCTGGTACGGTTTTCTGCCGAATTTCGCAATATCAAGCGCCATATGAGTACCTATTGGCACATCCTCCCAAAAAACGCCTACTGCCCCGCCTTGTAGTTGGCAATAGCCTGCGCCACGTTGGAATCTTCTTTGAGGTCTTCTACGAACAGCACGTGGTCGCGGTTGATGACCATGGCGTCAGTCGGCCCGTGCAGCTCGTTGCCGAGTTTCACGAGCGAGAGTTCGCCCTGGGGGTTTGCCTGCTCCTCCCCTTCCGCGGTCTGCTGCAAGGGGCGCGTTACTTGAAGGTAGTAAATCTCTTTGAGCACCAGCTCAACTCTGTTCTGCTTTTTGACCTGGCCGAAGTACACCTGGCCGTTCGTAAGGAACACGGCCTGCCACTCTTCGCCGTACGAGCTCTGGTTGGTCTGCTTCATCCAAAAGAACCCGGCCGCGACTACAACGATGGCTAATAGAAAAATGCCGAACGACTGAGATCCCCCGCCCGGCCGCGGCTCTCGCGGGAATGCCGCCTTGGGCGTTGAGCGCGATTTTGTTTCCTCTGTGGATGGTGCTGTTGGTTCTGCCATGTGATGCTCTCCTTAAGAATTAATGCTTGTTGATTGATTCATTGTACAGCCCCGCCTTTTGAAATGTCAACAATCTGGGTTATACTGGTGGTACATGGTTGGAAAACTACTCGCAAAAAACAGGCAAACATACGCGGAATACGAAATTTTGGACACCTATGAGGCTGGTATGAAACTTACGGGTCCGGAAGTCAAGTCAATAAAAGCGGGGCACATCAAGCTCCAGGGCTCATACGCGTCCCTGAATCCCGCAAGCGGGCGGCTTTCCTTGGTTGGGGCGCACATTCAAGCCTATAAGCCGGCGGCAAGCGTCCAGGCTGGCTATGACCCGGCGCGCTCCCGGCCGCTTTTGCTGAATAAAAAAGAGATCGCAACCCTTATCGGCAAGCTCAAAGAAAAGCGCCTATCCTTGGTGCCTCTGTCAATATACTCAAAATCAGGGCTCATTAAGCTTGAGCTTGGCCTGGCGCGCGGCAAAAAGCAGTACGAAAAGCGGGAGCAGATAAAAAAACGGGACATAGAACGGGACATTGGCAGAAAGCTCAAATCTTGACATTTTGTTCCAAATGCGGTATTTTTAACCTTGCCTCGCACCAAGGGGGTGTTAAAAGTCGCAAGATGCGCCCATTGCCATTTCGCAATCCGTCACTGCTTGATGTGACGCAAATACCTCAAGCAACCACACAAATGCAAACAGCATTGTCAGCAGAGTAACGACTGCGCTCGCGCGAGCGTTCGCAGTTCCGAGCTTTGCGCCAGTTGTAGCCTAACGCTTGCAACCGCCGCCGCTCTAGGCCTGAATGGAGTGATCACGGCGCCATACTTCAGGACGCAGCCGGAGCGCGCCTCAAGCTCCGGTAAAGCCTTAGAGGATAGTCGCGCGCATGTTTTGCCCGTTTAGAGTGCGCGCGGCGAATACGCTAAACAGGCTACGATTGTAGACGAATGCAAGAAGCGCATTTTCACGCGGGAGAATAGCCCGCCACCTCCACCATCATTGTACCATGCAAAGACGATCACCATCATTCTACCGGAAACGAATGGCCCGCCAGGCGCCTGCGCGTTTTCGCGCGAACGAACGCATCCGCGCGCTAAGGATACTAGTTATTGACGAGAATGGAAAGAATCTTGGCGAAATGGATACGCGCGCCGCGCTTGAAACCGCGCGGGAGCGCGGATTTGACCTGGTGGAGGTCCAACCCAAGGCAGAGCCGCCCATCTGCAAAATCCTCAACTTCGGCCAGTTCCAGTACGAGCAGGAAAAAACCCGCTCCAAGCAAAAGGCTCGCCAAAAAAAGGTGGGGATCAAGGCGGTCCGCATCTCGTTCCGCATCAGCGACCATGACCTGGAAACCAAGTACCGCCAGGCCGAAAAATTCCTGAACCAGGGCAACAAGGTAAAAATTGACGTGGTCTTGCGCGGCCGCGAAAAAGCGTACGTGGAAGAGGCAAAAACCACCATGGAAACCTTCGCCCGGAGCCTTGGAGAAGGCGTGGTGATTGAGCAGCCGTTCACCAAGCAGGGCGGCCGGCTGAACATGGTGGTCGCTAAAAAATCATAACCATTGACACTCCCCTCTCTTTCTGGTAGCATGGGGTGGTATTTATATTTGATGTATTTGCAGTTTTGCGCTTGGGCCCGAGCGAAGCGAGGGTTAAGAGCAAAACTGATAAGGAAGACGCGGGCGTAAGCTGGAGTATTCGGGCACAGGCCGAATACGAAAGCTGAAGCGCGCGGCTGACGCATGCCAAAGCTCAAAACCCGAAAATCAGCGTCCAAGCGCATCCTCACCACCAAGACCGGCAAGCAGCTCAAGCGGGCCGCGGGCCAGGACCACTTTAACGCGCGCGAACGCGGCAACACCAAAATGAACAAGCGCAGGGACATAGTCCTTACTACGGCAAGCTCCAAGATGATTAAAACTCTGATGCCATATGCCTAGAGTCAAACGCGGCATGATGCATTCCAAGCGCCGCCGGAACATCCTTGAGAAGACCAAGGGTTTTAAGTGGGGCCGCAAAAAACTGATTAAGATTGCCAAGACCGCAGTCACTAAGGCAGGCGCCCACAGCCACCGCGACCGCCGGGTCAAAAAGCGCACTGCCCGCGCCCTGTGGCACATCAAGATCAATGCCGCAGCGCGCGCGAACAACACCATCTACAGCACGCTCGCAGGCTCCCTCAAGAAGAATAAGATTGAGGTTGACCGCAAGATACTGGCTGGCATCGCAGAGCACGAGCCAGCGCTGTTCGCTGAAATCGTGAAAGCTGCATCAAAGTAAACGAGATTAACAACACCCCGCAGGAATCTGCAGGGTGTTTTGGTATTCAACGATCACTCCCCTGAAGGCGGCGCTGCCGGTTCAGAGGGCGCTGGTTCAGAAGGCTCGGCTGACTGCGGCGGAGCCAATGCTTCCGGAGGCGGCCCTGACTCTCCGCTTGGCGGACCAAAAGACTCGCCTTCCGGCGGTCCTGATGTTCCAGGCGGCGGTCCGAATGATTGGCCTTCTGGCGGCCCCCACGCTCCGCTCGGCGGCCCGAATGACTCGCTGCCGGGAGGCATCATTCCTTCGGGGGGCAGCGCATCACGCATCCCTTCAGGCGGCATCCCGTACGCCTCTGGCCCGGGACCGCGCGGCATGCCCTCGGGAGGCGTACTCATTGGTTCGCCCATGGGTGAATCCTGGGGAGGCCCAAAACCTGCGCACGCTTCGGGATTTGACTGGCAATACGCCTGGCACTCTTCCGGGCTTCTGCACCCGCCCGGGCCCCCTGCTCCTTGCGGCATTCCCTGCTCTCCGCTATCTGGCGGCATGTTGGCTTGCATATTCTTTCCAAAGCACTCGCGCATCACATCACCTATTTCTTGAGGCGGCATCGCTTCCCCGCTCTTGAACTTGGCCACGGTGTCTGCGCCGATTAAAGACTCCAAACAAGAGTATACTTCCGGCGGCATGCTCTGCATGGCGCTCCTGAACTGCTGCTTCCCCTCTTCCATGCGCTGCGCATCCTCTTCCGACATCATGCCGTTCTCTCTGGCGAATTGCATGCAGGTTTCCTGGTTAGCCGGATTCTTGCAGAAATTTTCGCACTCATCCTTGCCGCGGCAATCGCCCGGGCCCTTGCCCCCGGTCTTCTTCATCATTTCAAACTCCTCTTTAGTCATCATGCCGTTCTCGTATGCGAACTCTGCGCACGCGGCCATGTTTCCGTCTTGCTGGCAGAATGCTTCGCACTGCTCCTTGCCGCGGCACCCGCCCGGCCCCTTGCCGCGCGTTTTCTTGGCCATCTCCGCGTCTTTGGGATCCATGAACCCGGCAGCCAGCGCAAAGTCAAGGCACGAATCAAAGTGCTCTTCCTCTGAACAGTAAGCATCGCACGCCTCTCTGCCGTTGCAGGGCGGGGGTTTGGCTCCCGCTTTTATGGCGGCGAGCACCTTTTTTGCTTCTTCCAGCTCATCCTCCGGCAAAAAACCGGCCTCTTGGGCAAAGGAGATGCACTCCTCCATGTGGTCAGCTTGCGAGCAGTACGAATCGCACTGCTTCTTGCTGCCGCACGCGGGCATCTTTACCCCGCGCGCACGCGCGGCCTGGATTTTTTTGGCTTCAGCGAGCTCTTTTGGAGGCATCAAGTCGTTCTCTTCGGCGAACGACACGCACTCGTCAATATGGTCAACCGAATCGCAGTAGGATTCGCAGGAATCTTTGCCGGTGCACCCGCCGGGCCCGGAGTCGGCCTTCAAAAATTTGCGCGCCGTCTGGATCTCCGCGATTGACATCATGCTGTTCGCCTCGGCAAAATCCAGGCAGGCCTCGGCGTGCGACGGGCTGTCGCAGTACGTCTTGCACCCTGCCTGGCTCGCGCAGTTGCCGAGTTCGCGCACGGGATAGCTGACGTCTGCGGCAAAGACGACCGCAGCCCCGACACTCAACGCGCCGAGCGCGCCAACAAAGGCAAGGGTAAAAAGGTACCTTTTCATACGAGCTAGTTGAATGGATTAGTTTTTATGTTGGAAAACGGGTTGGTTTTAGAAACGGGATTGACGTCGGGTGCGTCTTCCATGGGGTTGGACCCGGGATCAATGGTCGGCAGCACCCCCTGGCTTGCCTGTTCACTTAAATTTTCCACTGCACTGCCGGCCTGTTCTACCGGGCTTGCTGCTTCTGGTTTTAGGTAATACCAGTAGCCAAATCCGGCCACAACAAGAAGAACGGCCAGAGCGCCCAGTGTGGTAAGCGTTTTTTTACTCATATCTGTTACTCTATTTTGATATAATCACGGCTATTATACCACAAAGATTAAGTCCGGTCTATGTTGGCGTAGACACGCCTGTGCAAAAATACCGCCCTTTGGGGCGGTATTTTTTCCGGACTGGCAGACGATGCTCCTACCTCATCCAGAGGTACTTGGCCGCTCTAAAGCCGTACTTGGCCGCAAGCAAAAGGATGAAGAAGTAAATCACGAACTGGGCAACCCGCAATCCAATGTTCACCAGATTGATGGTAACGTCCTGTAGGATGTCGTTGAGGTCGCGCACAAACTGCTGGACAGCCTGTTTCCAGGAATCCTTGATCTCTTTTCCGTCCACGTACTTGCTCTCGTAGATGCTTATATTGAAAAACGTGTACGCAAGCCTGTCCAACTGCTCTTCCTTGGAGCGCTCCAAGCGGTCCAGCTGCTCGTTGATGTTAATGCGCTCCTGGGTCAAACGCTCAATGAGATTGATTTTTGAATCAATAATTTTTGCCAAACTCTCAACGTCGCGCGCTGCCGTTGCAAGCGCGGAAATTTCATCGTACGCGGACACCGCGTTCGCGAGCGTCTCGTCAATGGAATCGCGCTTCTTTTCCAGCACCTCCACCTCGCTCGTGTAATCGTCTATCTGGCGCTTGATGGTGTACGTGTTCTGGGTCAGGTTTTCCGGATTCAGGTTGTTGATGAGCCCAAGGATTTCTTCCACATGGTCGTTTTTGACCTTGAACGAGTAGGAGCACCCCTGGTCATACTCATTTGAGTTCTCAAAAATGACGTAGTCAAACTCTTTGAGATCGGAAACCGCGGAGCACGTTTCATCCAGCTTGCGGGTCTGGACCGTGGCATAGTAGTCCGTCACCTCAAACGCTTCGGCATCATCCCCTGCCGGAGACTCGGGTAGCGGAGGAGGCACAATGCCGTTGCGCGCCGAGAGGCTCTCTTTGGATATGGCCCTGTCAAAATCAACGCCCCCGGTTCCATAGTACGCTTCCTGCGGGACTCCGCCGCGGTTCAGCGCGGTAAACGAGGAACCAACCACGCGGAACATGAGTGCTAGTAGAATCAAAAGCACCAGCGCCAAACCCGCCACCTTGAAGATGGTGGATGTTTTAACGTCAAACTGTTTGAGAAAATCCATATTGTTTTTTGTTATTGATGGCGGGGACGACCGGACTCGAACCGGCGACTTCTGCCGTGACAGGGCAGCGCTCTAACCAACTGAGCTACGTCCCC
Source organism: Parcubacteria group bacterium (assembly GCA_016181765.1). Classification (NCBI taxonomy): domain Bacteria; species Parcubacteria group bacterium. Next base: position 279,465 of record JACOYR010000004.1, read on the forward strand.
GCGGCGAAAACCGCGTAAAACGACTAACAGAAAAAGCATACCAGAATCACTGAAAAAATCAATACCAAAATGGACAAAAGCGCTCTAAAGTGATATTTTACTATATACGCGGAGAGATGGCAGAGTAGTCTAATGCGGCAGCCTTGCCAGCCAAAGGCTGGTCGGCCTCTGGCCGAAAAACTAAAAATAATATAATCAGGAGAGGTGTCTGAGTGGTTTAAGGAGCTGGTCTTGAAAACCAGAGAGGCCGCAAGGTCTCCGTGGGTTCGAATCCCACCCTCTCCGCCAGTTAGGAAATACGTATGCCTAAAAAAGTAATTTCAGCCGGGATGGTGCACACCGTGCCCGCGGATGTGCGAAAAGCCATTACTTCTTCCCCTGCGGCAAAAACGGCATGGGAGGATATTACGCCGCTCGCCCGCAACAAATGGATCTGCTGGGTTACTTCAGGAAAAAAAGCGGAAACAAGAAACATCAGAATCAACAAGGCGCTCTCAAAGCTTGCAAGCGGCATGCGCCGTCCGTGCTGCTGGGCAGGTTGCCCCCATCGTTAAGGCCAAGTTTTGTAAAGTGTATGCCTAAAAACACATACACATTAAGAACATGCCGTTTGATATGAAGCGTGTGGCCTGCGGCGGGTTTAAAGTTATCGTGGACACGTAATTAAAATAATCTATGACTAGTATTATTGCCAAAGACCTGACCAAATGTCCGCCGCGCAGTCCCAAAGAGCGGCTCGGCGGATTTGCCATTCTCCCCCGCGCCATTGATAAGTGCCGCGCCCTGTTAGCTGGCACAAACGGCGAATATAAATTTGATTGCTCTAACGATAACGTCTTGTTTAAATTCAAGGGCATTATTGGCGCGGAATTAAAAGACTACATCGCCCAAGGCCATACTGATGATGAGATTGTGGACTGGGTAAAAAGCCATGGCCTTCCCAAAACTGATGAAGAGATTCAAGCCTGGTCCGAGGCCTTCAATACTGACTATTCCTATTCCACTAACCCTGAAAAAAAGGACTGGTTCAACGGCGTCTGCGCGAAGCACGGCCTGGATCCAGCCAAGACCACGCTGTTTGAATATCTTGAGATAGATGATAAGGCCAGCTTTAATACTGAAGAAGCCTGCCAAATATGAGAAAAAATAAACGCTTGACGCCCCTTTACTTTTGCTATAAAGTAAAGAAAAATAACTAACAACAACTCTATGGCAACCACACTCTCCAGCAAGCACCAAATTGTGATACCCAAGGCAATACGCGAACGCATGAAACTCAAGGCAGGCGCGTCTGTGGCGCTCTACCCGCTTGATGACAATCGGGCTGTGTTGGTTAAACAGCCAAAGAGCTATGTGGAAGCCTTATCCGGACTTGGCAAGGAGGTGTGGGAATCGCTCGGCGGCGCGGACAAATATATCAAAGACATGCGGGCCGACCGCACGCTATGGAAGAAATAATCGGCATTGATTCGGTTGTTTTTATTTACCTTTTGGAAGGCAATCGAGAGTATTGGTCAAGAGCAAAACGCGCTCTGGAAGCCGTGGAACAAGGAAGCGTGCCAGCCGTCATCGCGAGTATTGGCATGGTTGAACTGTTGACCGGCCCAAAAAAACAAGGGCGTTTTGATTTGGCCCGCCAATATCGTGAGTATCTGGGGAGTTTTCCCAACTTGGTCATCAAGAATATGAATGAATCAGTGGTTGAATTGGCGTCGGATTTGTGCGCACGGCACAACATAAGGACTGTGGATGCCATTCACGTGGCCACGGCTATTGATTTCGGGGCCGAGAAATTTATCACCAATGATAAGGGATTGAAAAAAATAAAAGAAATCAACGTGTCGCTCTTAT